>NZ_VBZC01000099.1:0-22923 GCF_005786655.1 Streptomyces montanus | reverse complement strand
CGTTGCGGCCGGCCGCGCCGCCGCGCCGGGCGGCCCGCTCCAGGCGCTGCGGCCACGGGGTGCCGTCCCACAGTTCCCAGAGCGCCTCCTCGGCCGTGCCGCCGCCCGCGAGGCGTTCCCGGGCCTTGCGCAGCAGCGCGCCCAGGCGCTGGGCGCCTCTCGCATACGACGGGTCGTGCGCGACCAACCGTTCCGGCTCGGCCAGCGCCCGCGCCAGCAACTCGTCCGAGGGCGGCGGGACGAGGTTGCCCCCGGCGCGCTCCTCCTCGCGCAGTGCGCGGCCCAGGCGGCGCAGATCAGCGGCGTCCATACCGGTCATCGGGGACGCGAGAAGGGTGAGCGCGGTCTCGGTGTCGAGCCAGGGCGCCTGGGGCGCGGCCTCGGATGTCGCTTCGGGCTGCTCGGCCGGCCCCGCGCCGTCCCGGACCGCGGCCCCGGCCACTGCCTTGAGCGCCCTCAGCAGCGGTGTCACCGCCGGTTCGTGCCGGAGGGGGAGGTCGTCGCCGTCTATGTCGAGGGGGACGCCGGCCGTCGTGAGCGTGCGGCGGATCGTCGGAATCGAGCGGGAGCCGGCACGCACCAGGACGGCCATCTCGCCCCAGGGGACGCCGTCCTCCAGGTGGGCACGGCGGAGGATGTCCGCGATGTTGTCCAGCTCCGTGCCGGGGGTCGGGTACGTGTAGACCTCGACGCGGCCGCCGTCCCGTACGGGAGTCAGCTCTCTGTGGGCGCGTACCTTCTCCGCCGGAAGGCGGGTCAGGGGCATGCGCTGGGTCAGCAGCCGGGTGGCCCCGAGCAGTTGGGCGCCCGACCGGCGTGACGTCCTCAGGACCTCGACCGGTGCCGGAGCGCCGTCCGCGCGCGGGAAGGTGTGCGGGAACTCCAGGATGCCGTTCACGTCGGCGCCCCGGAACGCGTAGATCGACTGGTCGGGGTCGCCGAAGGCGACGAGGGTGCGGCCGCCGCCCGCGAGCGTCTGGAGGAGACGTACCTGTGCCGGATCGGTGTCCTGGTACTCGTCGACGAAGATCGCGTCGTACTGCGCGGCCAGACGCTCGGCGGTCTCGGGACGGCGGGCGAGGAGTACCGCGCGGTGCACCAGTTCCGCGTAGTCGAGCACCCCTTGCAGGTCGAGAACGTCGAGGTACTCCGCGAGGAAGACAGCGGCGGCGCGCCAGTCGGGTCGGCCGATGCGGGAGGCGAAGGCGTCCAGGGCGTCCGGGCCGAGGCCCAGTTCGCGGCTGCGGGCGAGGACCGCGCGGACCTCGTCGGCGAAGCCGCGGGTCGTCAGGCAGGCGCGCAGCTCGTCCGGCCAGCGCACATGGGCGAGGCCGAGCCGCTCCAGGTCGGGCTGGCCGGCCAGCAGTTCACGGACCGTCACGTCCTGTTCGGGTCCGGAGAGCAACCGCAGGGGCTCCACGAACAGGCCGCTGTCCTGGTGGGCGCGGACCAGGGCGTAGCAGAAGGAGTGGAACGTCGTCGCCTGCGGCGCGCGGGCCGCCCCTATGCGCAGTGCCATCCGGTCACGCAGTTCCACGGCGGCCTTGCGGCTGAACGTCAGCACCAGGACCCGCTCGGGGGCCGTGCCGCGTTCGATCCGCGCGGCCACGGACTCCACGAGGGTGGTCGTCTTGCCGGTGCCCGGACCTGCGAGGACGAGGAGCGGGCCCGCCTTGTGGTCAACCACTCCGCGCTGCGCTGCGTCCAGCAGAGGGGGATCTACCCGGACAGGCGGGGTACGCACCAGTCGGTAAGCGCCACGGTTCCCCTGTCGCCCTTGGTGGTGCGACAGGCGCCGGGTGGAAGAAGAGGAGCTCACGTGGTTCGCCGGTCCTGGTGGGTGTGCCATTGGTCACTGCCGGCGCGGAGCGCCGTCGTTACGAGGTGGTGGTCGGGCGACGGGTGGGTGGACGGCCGCGCGTGGAGGGCGGTGGCCGCGTGGTGAGGGGGATGCGTGCCGCCGACGCTACGCCGGTGGGCGCCGTGGAAGGAGGGCTTCCTCTTCTTCCCTCGAACCCCTCACGTCGCGCGCGTCCCCCACGCCACGAAGGTACGGCATGTCACGGACGCGCCCCATTTCCCCCGTACGGGCCGCGGATCCCCCTTTCGGGCCTTCGATGGCGGAAGCTGTCAGGTGTGACCCTGCGCGTGCTCACCGCCGTCCCACCGCGCCCGCTTCATGTCGACTCGCGGGACGTGGCCCTCGGAGGCCCTGTTCGCCTCCTTCAGGGGGGTGCCTTCCGCGCGGTAGTGGCCCAGGGCGTCCAGTTCGTGGCCCGGGAGCAGCACGCCGTCCGCGCGTATGACGCGCCACCACGGCACGGCTCCTCCGTAGAGGGCCATCACACGGCCGACCTGGCGCGGCCCTCCCTCCTCCAGCCATTCGGCGACGTCCCCGTACGTCATGACGCGCCCGGGCGGGATCAGCTCGGCGACCTCGAGGACCCGCTCCGCGTACTCCGGCAGGGCGTCCACCGGAAGACTTTCCTCGCTCATCCGACCCATCCTGCCCCACCCCACCGACAACGTGACGCGGTGGCGACCGTGCGTATTCCTCGCCCCGAAGCGGCACTTCGGGCAGACTGTCCGCCCCCGCATTGCCCCCTGATGCCCTCCTGTGTCGGCGGAGCATGCCACCATCATGCGGGCGGTGACTGGTGATACGAGATCAAGAAGAGACGATGAAACAGCAGGGCGTGCACCCCGAAGACGCGGAGGGCACCTCTGATGTTTCGCCACGCCCCGACGCCGACGGCGACGCGGACGAGCGCATCTCGGACGCGCACGGCATGACGGACAAAAGCACGCCGACCGCCCACAATGAGAAGGACAAGCACTCCCCGGAGGAGCGCGAGAAGACGAACGAGCACACCCCGGACGCGCACGGCCTGAAGCGCGCGCCGAACCCCGACGACGCCCTACCCGAAGAGGTCGAGGGCGACGAGCCGCTGCTCCCCGCGCGCGTGCACCGTCCCTCCGACCTGATGCGCCTCCTGGTGGGCATCCTCGCTGTCGGTGTACTCCTGGCGATCGCCGCGTTCGCCCACGGCACGACGTCGGGGCTCGCCCAGGACATCAACAAGGGCACCGATGAGGCGCCCGACCTGTTGATCAAGATCGCGGGGCTCGCGTCGAGCATCGCGATCCTCCTGGTGCCGGTGGCCTTCGCGATCGAGCGGCTGATCAAGCGGGACGGGCTGCGCATCGCCGACGGCGTCCTGGCCGCGGTGCTCGCGCACGGGGTGACCCTCGCAACCGACCTGTGGGTCGCCCGAGGCGCCCCGGACTCGATCCAGAAGGCGCTCACCCAGCCCTCGCCGGGCGATGTCCACGCTCTCACCGACCCCGTTCACGGCTATCTCGCGCCCGTCATCGCCTACATGACGGCCGTCGGCATGTCGCGCCGACCACGCTGGCGTGCGGTGCTGTGGGTGGTCCTGCTGCTCGACGCCTTCTCCATGCTGGTGACCGGCTACACGACTCCGTTCTCGATCATCCTGACGGTGTTGATCGGCTGGACGGTCGCGTACGGGACGCTGTACGCGGTCGGCTCACCGAACGTGCGGCCCACGGGACGGACGCTGATGGCGGGCCTGCGGCATGTGGGCTTCCACCCGGTGAGCGCATCCCGCGAGGAGACGCAGGAGGGCACCGAGACCGGCGACCGCGGGCGGCGGTACTTCGTGACGCTGGAGGACGGCCCGCCGCTGGACGTGACGGTGGTCGACCGGGAGCAGCAGGCGCAGGGCTTCTTCTACCGCGCGTGGCGCAACCTGACGCTGCGAGGCTTCGCCACGCGCCGCAGCCTCCAGTCGCTGCGCCAGGCGCTGGAGCAGGAGGCGCTCCTCGCCTACGCGGCCATCGCGGCCGGGGCCAACGCGCCCAAGCTCATCGCGACCTCCGAGCTGGGCCCGGACGCCGTGATGCTCGTCTACGAGCACATCGGCGGGCACACGCTCGACACCCTGCCCGACGACGAGATCACCGACGACCTGTTGCGTGACACCTGGCACCAGGTGCAGGCGTTGCAGTCGCGGCGCATCGCGCATCGCAGGCTGGCGGGCGACGCGATTCTGGTGGATCGTTCCGGCACGGTCATCCTCACCGATCTGCGCGGCGGCGAGATCGCGGCCGGTGAACTGCTGCTGCGCATGGACATCGCCCAGTTGGTGACCACGCTCGGCCTGCGGGTCGGCGCTGAGCGCGCGGTGGCGTCTGCGGTCGGGGTACTCGGCCCCGACGCGGTCGCCGACTGTCTGCCGATGCTGCAGCCCATCGCGCTGACCCGTGCCACGCGCGCGACACTGCGCAAACGTGGCAGGGAGCGGGCCCAGCGCGAGCGCGAGGCCGTCCTGGAGGCCTCGCGGCACGCCAAGCCGGAGCACGAGGAGCACGAGGAGGGCGCCCGGCCCCTCCTCGAAAAGCCGGGCAAGAAGGCCGTACGCGCCGAGAAGCGCTCCGAGAAGCGGGCGATCGACGAGGCCGTGGAGGAGGCCCGGGAGGAGGATCTGCTCACCCAGATCCGCCACCAGGTGCTGCTGATCAGGCCGCAGGCGCCGGTCGAACCGGCCCGCCTGGAGCGCATCCGGCCCCGGACTCTCATCAGTTTCATCGCCGGTGCCATCGGCGCGTACTTCCTGCTGTCGCAGCTCACGCACATCGAGTTCGGCACACTGTTCGACAACGCCGAGTGGGGCTGGGTCGCCGCGGCCGTTCTCTTCTCGGCGCTGAGCTACTTCGCGGCGGCCATGAGCCTGCTGGGCTTCGTGCCCGAGCGGGTGCCGTTCCTGCGGGCCGTGGCGGCGCAGGTAGCCGGGTCCTTCGTGAAGATCGTGGCGCCCGCGGCGGTGGGCGGTGTCGCCCTCAACACGCGCTTCCTGCAGCGCGCGGGGGTACGCCCAGGGCTCGCGGTGGCGAGCGTCGGAGCCTCGCAGCTGTTCGGCCTGGGCAGCCACATTCTGCTGCTGCTCGCCTTCGGTTATCTGACGGGGACCGAGAAGACGCCGTCGCTGTCGCCGTCCCGCACGGTGATCGCGGGTCTGCTGACCGTCGCGGTACTGGTGCTGGTGGTGACCTCGATTCCGTTCCTGCGGAAGTTCGTCGTCACGCGCGTGCGGTCACTGTTCGCGGGGGTCGTGCCGCGCATGCTCGACGTACTGCAGCGGCCGCAGAAGCTCATCACCGGTATCGGCGGCATGCTGCTGCTGACCGCCTGCTTCGTGATGTGCCTGGACGCGTCGATCCGGGCGTTCGGCAGCGAGGACATGCCCACGCTGAGCATCGCGAGCGTCGCGGTCGTCTTCCTCGCCGGTAACGCACTGGGCTCGGCGGCACCGACCCCGGGCGGCGTGGGCGCGGTCGAGGCGACCCTCACGGTCGGTCTGATCGCCGTCGGACTGCCGAAGGAGGTCGCGGCGCCCGCGGTGCTGCTCTACCGGCTCCTCACGCTGTGGCTACCGGTACTGCCCGGGTGGCTGTTCTTCAACCACCTGACACGCAAGGGCGCGCTCTAGCGCCTCGACATATGCGGGGAGCGGAAGTCCCGCTCACCCACACGGCCCGCGCCCCGAGCGCCCCCTCAGGTGCGCCCCCAGGATGGAGGCATGCCGACTCCTTCCCGGCTACGCGCCGCCGCCCTGGCCGCCGCCCTTCTGCTGTCCGCGCCCGTTGCCGGATGTGACAGCGAGCCCAAGGACGAGGACCTGCCGGCGCAGAAGCTGAGCTGGGAGGACTGCCCGGAGCCGTCCGAGGCCCAGGGAGACGGAGAGGCCCCGTCGCCCTTGCCGGACGGCGCCGTGTGGCAGTGCGCGATCATGAAGGCACCCCTCGACTGGGACAACCCCGAGGGCGACACGATCGGACTCGAGCTGATCCGGGCGCGGGCGACCGGCGCCAAGGACGAGCGGATCGGCTCGCTGATCTTCAACTTCGGCGGCCCGGGCGGCTCCGGCGTGACCACGCTGCCCCCCTTCGGCGACGATTTCACGCAGCTGCGCACCCGCTACGACCTGGTCAGCTTCGACCCGCGCGGCGTCGGCCGCAGCGCGGGCGTGGAATGCGTGGACGACGAACGGCTCGACGAGTACTTCCAAGAGGACGCCACCCCCGACACCGGGGCCGAGCGGAAGACGCTCGTGGACAGCACCAAGGAGTTCAACTCTGCCTGCGAGGACAACTCCGGGAAGATCCTCCCGCAGGTGAGCACGACAGACGCGGCCCGCGACATGGACCTGATGCGCCAGGTGCTCGGCGACGACAAGCTGTACTACTTCGGCATCTCTTACGGCACCGAACTGGGTGGCGTCTACGCGCATCTGTTCCCCAAGACGGTGGGACGGGCCGTCTTCGACGCCGTCGTGGACCCGACGCAGGATCCGGAGCAGGGCTCGCTCGCGCAGGCCGAGGGCTTCGAGCTCGCGCTCGACAACTTCGCCGAGGACTGCGCGTCGAAGGCGGAGGAGTGCCCGCTCGGCGACACCGCCGAGGCCGTCAAGAACCGGATCGCCAGACTGCTCGACGACCTCGACAGTGAGCCGATCCCGGGCGTCTTTCCGCGCATGCTGACCCAGACGGCCGCCACCAGCGGCATCGCGCAGGCCCTCTACTCCCAGGACTTGTGGGAATACCTCACCGAGGGGCTCCAGCAGGCGTACAACGGCGACGGTCAGATCCTGATGGTGTTGTCCGACTCGTTGAACGGGCGGAACGAGGACGGCGACTACAGCAACGCCGCCGCCGCCAACGTGTCCATCAACTGCGCGGACGACAAGCCGCGTTACACCACCGCCGATGTGGAGGCGAAACTTCCGCAGTTCCGCGAGGCCTCCCGCCTGTTCGGCGGCTACCTGGCATGGGGCCTGCTCAGCTGCATCGACTGGCCCGTGCCCGGGGCGGCCGACCACCCTGACGTGAGCGCACCGGGATCGGCGCCGATCCTCGTGATCGGCAACACCGGCGATCCGGCGACGCCCTACGAGGGTGCCCACAAGATGGTGGAAGCGCTGGGCAAGGGCGTCGGCATCGAGGTGACGTACAAGGGCCAGGGACACGGCGCGTACGACAGCGGGAACAAGTGCGTGCGCGATGCGGTGAACGGCTATCTGCTGGACGGCAGGATCCCGCCGCCAGGGCTGGTCTGCTCATAAAAGCGCAGGTCACAGGGTTATCCACACGCTGCGACGGCTTGGTGTCGATCTGCCTAGTATGGCCTGACCGTCATGCGCGGCTTCGTGCGGATGACAAGCGAGGGGGAAGGGTTCATGGTGCGTTTCGTACGATCCACGGCGCTGACGGCGGCCGCGGTGCTGGTTTCCGGGCTCGCGGCGGGCTGCGGTGGCGGCTCGTCCGACGACGAGGGCAAGCTCACCTCGCAGAAGCTCGACTGGGGCCGCTGCAAGGACACGTCGGACGGCCCCGCGCCGGGCAGCGGCTGGGAGTGCGCCACGCTCAAGGTGCCATTGGACTGGGCGAAGCCGACGGGCGAGACGACCGACATAGCGCTGATCCGGGGCAAGTCCACCGGCAAGGGCTCACGCATCGGCTCACTGCTGTTCAACTTCGGCGGTCCGGGCGGCTCGGGCGTCTCCATGCTGCCGGCGTACGCGACGCTGACCCCCAAGCTCCGCGACCGCTACGACCTGGTGAGCTTCGACCCGCGCGGAGTCGCGGCCAGCAAGGGCGTGCGGTGTCGGAGCGACAAGGAGATCCAGGCCGCCGAGTCCGTCGACTCCACGCCGGACACCCCGGCCGAGGAGGCGGCCTACCTCAAGGACGCCGCGAATTTCGGCAAAGGCTGCCAGAAGTCGGCCGGCAAGCTCATGGCACATGTCTCGACGACCGACACGGCCCGCGACATGGACCTGATGCGCCAGGTGCTCGGCGATCAGAAGATGCACTACCTCGGCATCTCGTACGGCACCGAACTGGGCGGTGTGTACGCCCACTTGTTCCCCAGGAAAGTGGGCCGCCTGGTGCTGGACGCCGTCGTCGACCCGAGCGCCGACACGGTCGGGCATGCCAAGAACCAGACGCGCGGCTTCCAGCGCGCGCTGGACAACTACCTCAGGTCCACGGGGCAGGACCCGCAGGAGGGCTCCCAGAAGATCGCGGATCTGTTGAAGAAGATCGACGCGGAGCCGCTGCCGACGTCGAGCGGCCGCAAGCTCACACAGACGCTGGCGGTCACCGGCATCGTCCTGCCGCTCTACAGCCAGCAGAACTGGCCCACGCTCACCACTGCGCTGGACGCGGCTGAGGAAGGCGACGGTTCGGAACTGCTGAAGCTCGCCGACGACTACAACGAACGTGGCGCGTCGGGGAACTACGGCACGACGACGCATTCACAACGAGTCATATCGTGCTTGGACGACAAGGAGCGGCCCACGCCGGCGGAGACGAAGAAGCTGCTCCCCGAGTTCCGGAAGATATCGCCGGTCTTCGGCGAGTTCATGGGCTGGGACACGGCCGGCTGGTGCCACGACTGGCCGGTGCCCGGTCAGCGCGAGACACCCGAGGTCAGCGCGCCGGAAGCCGACCCCGTCCTGGTCGTGGGCAACACCGGCGACCCGGCGACGCCCTACGAGGGTGCCCGCAGGATGGCGGACGAGCTGGGCAAGGGCGTCGGCATCGAGCTCACCTGGAAGGGCGAGGGGCATGGCGCGTATGGAAGCGGGAGCTCCTGCGTGGACAACACGGTCAACGCGTACCTGCTGGACGGGACAGTGCCGAAGGACGGCAAGGTCTGCGCGTCGTAGACCGGGCGCCAGGCCACCGGCTCCCGCTCGGATGTGGGCAAGCAGCGGGTTGCTTCCGGCTCTCGCCCACCCCTGCCCGCACGGCAGGATCCCGCGCAGCAGAAAGGGGCCCGGCACACCCGGTGCCGAGCCCCTCTTCGCAAGGCCTTCGCCTAGTACACCTAGTACACCGGCTTCTCGGGCTCGATCTGGTTGACCCAGCCGATCACGCCGCCGCCGACGTGCACCGCGTCCGCGAAACCGGCGGACTTGAGCACGGCGAGGACTTCCGCGCTGCGGACACCCGTCTTGCAGTGCAGAACGATCTTCTTGTCCTGCGGGAGGCTCTCCAGGGCGGTGCCCATGAGGAACTCGTTCTTCGGGATCAGCCTGGCGCCGGGAATCGAGACGATCTCGTACTCGTTCTGCTCGCGGACGTCGATGATCTCGATCTTCTCGTCGCTGTCGATCCACTCCTTGAGCTGCTTGGGAGTGATCGTCGAGCCGGCGGCCGCTTCCTGGGCCTCCTCGGAGACGACGCCGCAGAAGGCCTCGTAGTCGATGAGCTCGGTGACGGTGGGGTTCTCGCCGCAGACCGCGCAGTCCGGGTCCTTGCGGACCTTGACCTGGCGGTACTGCATCTCCAGGGCGTCGTAGATCATCAGGCGTCCGACCAGCGGCTCGCCCGTACCCGTGAGGACCTTGATCGCCTCGGTCACCTGGATGGAGCCGATGGACGCGCACAGCACACCCAGGACGCCGCCCTCGGCGCAGGAGGGGACCATGCCCGGCGGCGGGGGCTCCGGGTAGAGGCAGCGGTAGCAGGGGCCGTGCTCGGACCAGAACACGGAGGCCTGACCGTCGAAGCGGTAGATCGAACCCCATACGTACGGCTTGTTGAGGAGCACGCACGCGTCGTTGACCAGGTAGCGGGTCGCGAAGTTGTCCGTGCCGTCGACGATCAGGTCGTACTGGCTGAAGATGTCCATCACGTTGTCGGCCTCGAGCCGCTCTTCGTGAAGGATCACGTTCACGTACGGGTTGATGCCGAGCACGCTGTCGCGGGCCGACTCGGCCTTGGAGCGGCCGATGTCCGCCTGGCTGTGGATGATCTGACGCTGCAGGTTCGACTCGTCGACCTCGTCGAACTCCACGATGCCGAGCGTGCCGACGCCCGCCGCCGCCAGGTACATGAGGGCCGGCGAGCCCAGGCCGCCGGCGCCCACACAGAGCACCTTGGCGTTCTTCAGCCGCTTCTGCCCGTCCATCCCCACGTCGGGGATGATCAGGTGGCGGGAGTACCTGCGGACCTCGTCTACGGTGAGCTCAGAAGCCGGCTCGACCAGGGGTGGCAGCGACACGGGGACTCCGTTGGTCGGTCAATCACTACGGTTGTTCTCTCCGTAACACTGCCACGCCCTTCTTCATTCCGAGACACCCGTTCCGACCCGCGAGACGATTTCGTCCCAGTAGCCGGGCATGGATGCCCAGGGGTCGGTGCGGCCGCCGTGGTCCGTGCGGTCGGTGAAGTAGATCGTCGAGGCGCCCTGCCAGCGGGCGATGCGCAGCGCCTCCTCGAGATGGCCGCGGGGCACGCTGTGCACGAAGTGGCAGAAGCGCTCGGGCGGGTACTCGGCGGTCCACTCCGCCACCTGCGACCAGCGGTAATCGCTCCAGGGACCGGCGAACGTCACCAACTGGTCGGCGGTTTCGGCATATCCGGGATAGGGGTGGCCGCCGTGGCCGAGGACGATATGCCCCTCGCCGAGGAGCGCGCGCAGGGTGGTGACGGTGCGCCGCACCTCCGGGAGCGCTGTCCGCTCCGTGGGACAGTCGTCCAGCAGGAAGCCGTCGACCCGGTACCAGTCGAGGAACCGCTGCGCTTCCGTGATCAGCTCGCCGAAGGTGCGTGCGCCGTGCGTCATGTCCAGGTGGCCCAGTACCCGGACGCCGGCGTTCCGCAGGCGTCCCGCGGCCTCCAGGCAATGCGGGTCGGGGCGGGTGCCGGGTCCGTCCGCGACGTTCAGGACCACCCAGTGCAAAGGGGTTCCGGGGCGGGCGAGTTCGCCCCATTCGACCGGGGCGACGAGGGGGTGCGCATAGCCGGGGACACCGAAGCCGAGGCGTATATCGGTGCTGGCGGCGCCCGTTGCGGCGCTGGTCAGATACGGCATGCGGCCTCCATCCAGATGTCGGCGAGGGACTCTTCGAGGTTGATACGGGGCCGCCAGCCGAGCCGGTCGCGGGCGGTGCGCACGTCGGCCTGCTGCCAACTGCCGCAGCCGTCCGGGTAGGGGTATGCGGCCGGGGACGTGTGCTCTGTTTCCGAGCGGGGGTGCCCGATGGAGGGCCTGATGGGTGAAGGCGGTCCGTCGAGTTCGTGCAGCGCGCCGCCGTAGCCGGCCACGCGCGCGAGGACGGCGGCCGCGTCCCGGAGGCGTACGGCTCGTCCGGAGCCGATATTGATGACGCCCTGCGCGGCGGAGAGCGAGGCGGCGTGGACGGCGCGCGCGACATCGCGTACGTCGATGAAGTCACGCTGGACGCCCAGTCCGCCGAGCTTGAGCTCCCCGTCGCCGGACTGCATGGCGCGGCGCATGGCCTCGGCGAGGCGGCCGAGCGGCGAGCCGGCAGGGGTGCCGGGGCCGGCGGGCGAGAACACCCGCAGGACGACGGCGTCCAGGCCGGAGCCCAGGACGAGCTCCGTACCGGCGAGCTTGCTGACGCCGTACGGGCCGCCGGGGCGCGGTACGGCGTCCTCGGCCGTGCAGGAGCCGGGCTGGCTGGGGCCGTACTCGGCGCCGCAGCCGATCTGGACGAGGCGTGCCCCGCAGCCGCTGCGGCGCAGGGCCTCGCACACGGTGGCGACGGCGACGGTGTTGTGCCGTGTCAGCTCGCGGGCGCCGCCGCGGGTGGCGCCCGCGCAGTTGATGACGACGCCGGGATGCACCGCGTCCAGGAAGCGGGTGAGCGCGCCCGGGCTGCCGCTGGCGAGGTCGAAGCGTACGTCCGCGTCGTCGCCGCGGCCGAGCGCGGTGAGCTGCACGGCCGGGTCGGCGAGGAGGCGGTCGGCGACGAACCGGCCCAGGTATCCATTCGCTCCGATCAGTAGCACCCTCATCGGGCGGCTCCCGGGGTGGTCTTTCCGATGCGGAGGGTGATCATGTCTGGTTCTCCTTCAGGAGTGTTGCCATGGTTCGTCAGGGAGGCCCGCGGCGTCGGCCACCGCGGGAGGGATGCGCACGGCTCGAGGGCTGGGTGCCGAGCGCGGGGTGCGGTTCACGGCGTCCCGCCGCGGTCCGCATGGGCCGAGGCCCGGGTGAGCTTCCTGGCCGCGTGGACCAGGAGCGCCAGTGCCGCGGCCCCGCACACGAGGGCCGGCACGATGCCGGGTCCCCGGACGGCGACCGCGGTCTCGACGGGTCCCGCCAAGAACGAGCAGCCGGGCAGACGGCCTGCGTAGACACTCGCGAGAGCGATCGCCTCCGCCGCGCCGGCGGCGGCGAGGACGACGGCGGGGGCGTACGTGAAGCCGTGCACGGTGAGCAGCCGGGCGAGCAGCAGCAGCGCGCCGAGCCCGGCGGCTCCCGCGTACCCGACCGGTTCGCCCAGCAGCGATCCGCACAGCGCGAGCAACCCGCCCAAGGCAGCGAGGTACAGGCCGAACGTGCCCAGGAGCAGGGGTCGCACGGAGGCCGTGAACTCCTCCAGGGCACGGCTGGCGGCCAGCCTTCGTCGGGCGCGTACGGCGAAGAAGTGGGCGCACCAGGCCGCCGGGGCACAGGCCAGGGTGAGGGCCAGGACGGACGTGAGGGCAACCGGCCAGGGGCCGTCGGGGTCACCGTTCGGCCGGCCGTCCGGTCCGCCCGCGATGCCGGCGCCGAGCAGTCCGTCGCCGAGGAGGGCGTACATGAGGAGCCAGCAGGTCCACACGCGCGTGCTCGCTGTCGTGCGCCTCTCGCGCGTGGCGTGCAGGGGGCCTCGGCGGAGGGCCACGCGCAGGCCGGCGGCGACGGCGAGTGCGCCCACGACCGCGACGACGAGCCGGGGCCGTCCCTCGGTGAGCCGCAGCCCGGTCACCGCGGCCGCACACAGGGCACCCGGGAGCAGGGCGAGCACGGCCCAGCCGGCGCGGGTACCGGGAACAACGGGTGTCGCCGCCTGCGGTGCCGTCTCGCCGACGCGGGGCACGCGCGCGTACATCTCCTCAGCCAGCGAGAACACGTCCCGGTGCCGGCAGCGGGCAGCCGTCCGATCGGTCACTCCGTGCGCTTCCAGCTCCGCCGCGATCTCCAAGGGATCCACGGCCCGCTCGCACAGCTCGCGGTGACGGTGCATCAGGGCCTTCACGGGGTCAACGGCACCTCGGCCGGTGGCGGTGGATTCGGCGGCGTGAGCGTCCGGCGAGTCCTCGGTGCCCGTAGTGGACGCGTTGGGCGAGTCCTCGGCGCCAACGGTCACCAGCCAGTCGTCCGACCGCGCGTCCCACGCTCCTGGGTCACCCGGGGGCGGAGTCAGGTCCATGTCCCGTCGTGGTGCGCTCACCGTGCCCCCTCCCCGGCGGGCATCGGCTCCGTCCCCGTGTCCGCAGCCACCCCCCGGACCGGTGGCCCCGCCGCCCACCTCGGTGCGCCGTCCGCCGCCCGCTTCAGTGCGCCGTCCGCCGACGTGAGCCGCGTACCGCGCTCGGCCCACCTTCCGGGCACATACGCCTCGGCCGGTACGGCGAACGGCAGCGGCTCCCCCGTCTCCCCGACGACAACTCGCCGCACCGGGCAGCGAGAGATGATTTCCATATAAATGCTGTGAAATGCCGTGATGTTCTGCTCGACGGTGAACAGTTCGAGGGCACGCGCGCGTGCCGCCGCACCGAGGCGCTCGCGGCGCTCGGGGTCGCGCAGCAGCGCGACGCACGCCTCGGCGAGCGCCCGCGGATTGCGCGACGGCACCACCAGACCGGTACCGCCGATGATCTCCACGACCGCGCCGACGTCCGTGGACACCGTGGCACGTCCGCAGAACATCGCCTCGACAAGGCTGATCGGGAAGCCCTCGACGACGCTGGACAGGACGACCACGGCCCCGGCCCCGTACGCCTCGGCGAGGCTGGGCGCCTCCGGCCCGCCGATCTCCGCGAAGGAGACCGGGTTGGCGACGGCGGCACGCACATCCTCCGCCTCGTCGGGAAAGAGCTGGGCGGCCAGGGCCTCGCACTGGGCGAGGTACGTCGCACCTTCCGGCCCTTCGGCGGGTGCGCCGACGATCCGCAGCCGGGCCTTGGGGCGCTCCTCGCGGATCGCCGCGAAGGCGTGCAGCAGCGAGATCAGATCCTTGGCGGGCTCGATCCGCCCGACCCAGACCAGCGTGTCGGGATCGGCGCACTCGGCCCGTTCGCCCACCTCCGAGAAGCGGGACGCGTCCATGCCCGGATAGACGGTACGGAGTTTGGCGCGGTCGGCGCCGCACCGCTCCTGCCAGCGACGGGCGTGCGTGTTGCCGGGCGTGATGAGTGCGGCCTGCCGGTACACCTCGGCCGCGAGCCGACCGTGGAACGCCGCGAGCAGAGCCCGCGCCGAAGGCGAGGCCTCACGAGAGCCATGAGCGCCCTGGGAACCCCGAGCGCCATGAGAACTACGTGCGTCATGAGGACCACGCACGTCATGACGACCACGCACGTCATGAGAACCACGTGCGCCCAGATAGTGCGCCCGCAGCTGCACCCCGTACTCCGTGACCAGCAGCGGCACCCCCGAGAAGTGCCGTGCGAGCAGTCCGGTCAGGGCCGCCGCGCCGCCGGACGTGGCGTGGCACAGGTCGACGGAGCCGAGCCCGTCCTCCTCCTCGTACCAGTCGAGCGACAAGGGGCGCAGGGTGCGCTCCAGTTGGGCCGCGACGGCCAGCAAGTCGGGCACGCGTGCGTCCCGTGCGGCCCTCAGCGCACCGGGCGCGCGACAGGCGCCCTCGAGGACGCGTACCGCGGTCTCGGAGCGCAGAGAACCTACCAGGCCGCCGCCCTCGTCCCGGGCGAGTTCGGCGAGCCCGTACAGCGCGGCGCCGAAACGGTCCGCCACACCCGCACGGTCATCCCCGGAGCCATCGCCCGCACAAACAGCTGCCGCCAGTTCCCCGTAGCACTCGGCGAACCGTCGTCGTGCCCGTCTCCCGTACCCCACACCATCGTCGTCCGCGGTCCACAGCGGCGCGGTGCGTACGCGGCCGACCTGGGGCGGGAGCGGGATCCAGCCCTCGTCCTCCTGCCGCTCGCTCCGGCTGAGCGCGTAGATGTGGAAGTCGTGTTGTCCGAGCCCGCGCACGAGCCGGTCGCACCAGAGCCTGGCGTCACCGCTCACATACGGATAGCCACCCTCCGTAAGCAGTCCGATGCGCACGAGTACACCTCTGATCTCCCGTATGGGGAACCGCCGTTGTCCGGCGGCTCACAGCGGGACGAACGTACGCGGACATGGCGGTGGCGCGACGGACGGTTGTCCATCGCGCCATCAAAAGGGGTGAACGGTCGTAACTTTCAGGTGCGGATCGCGTTCCGCCGCGTTAACTTCCCGGGAACGGCCAGGGATTGGCCCGGCAGCGGATCCCGTCATGATTGAGGAACTTGGTCTGCTGCTGCATGACGGGCGCGAGGTCCCCGTCCTTGTCGCAGCTCACATGGCCATAGCCGAGCCGGTGCCCGACCTCGTGGTTGATCAGCATCTGACGGTACGAATACATCTTGTCGCCGTACGTCTCGGAGCCCTGGGCCCAGCGATACGCGTTGATCATCACGCGGTCGGTGGCTGCGGAGTCGCAGGAGACGTTGTCCTCGGTCGTGTCGAGGCCCGACTTGGCGCACCAGGTCGCGGTGGTGCCGGGGCTCGCCAGCGTGATGACGAAGTCGGGTTTCCCGGAGGAGATCCGCTCGAAGGTACGTCCGCCGCCGTGGGCCCAACTCCGCTCGTCATTCAGGGTTTTCTGCACGGCCTGCGCGAAGAGTTCACCGTCCAGGCCGAGGCCCTTTTCGATGTCGACGCGGTAGGTGAATTTCTGGCCGGTGCCGGGCGCCTGGTCGAATCCGCGGATCGCGTCGAATGCTCCGCCGCCCTTCAAGTTCGCGGCCAGCGGGTACTTCTTCGCCATTTTCTGGTTGTACGTCAGCGGGACCGCGTCCGCATCGGCCGCCTCGGACGGAGCCGGCCGCTTGTTGCCGCGCGAGGCGTAATCCTTGGCCGCCCGGTCCGCGCTTCCCGCGGTCTGCGAGCGCTCTGAGGTGTTCTCGCCGCCGAGGACCTGCCCCGCCACGACCACGGCCAGCACGGTGGTGACAGCGGCGGCCGCGATCCCGGTGAAGGTCCGCCCCTTGCCTCCCTTGGCCTTCTCCGGCGACTCGTCCTCCGGGGGCACCTGGTGCTCGACGTCGTCCTCGACTCCGGCGTCCCAGACGGTGACAGAGGCGTACGGGTCCGCTCGGAGGCCCGAAGTGGCGGAACGGGGCGTGGAACGGGACGCGAAGACGTCGTCGTCCTCGCCGAACGCGTCGACGTAGTCCTGCCGAGGGCCCGACGAAGGCGGCGGCCCCTGCCGCTGCCGGGGAACCGTGGGTCCTCGCGGCCCCGGACCGGCGCCTGACGCGCCGTACTCGTCGGCACCGCCGAACTGCCCCCAGCCGCCGCCGGGTTCACGCTGCTCCGGGTGCCCACCACGGACTCGGGGGACGCCCCGGGCGGGCGTGCCGTCGGCAAGGCGCGGGACGCCATGGGCGGGGGTGCCGTCCGGAAGCCGCGGCACGCCCTGGGCCGGCGTGCCGTCGGAAAAGCGCGGAACCCCGCGCGCCGGTGTGCCGGGGCCACCGCGCATCGGTGGTGAGCCGCCCATCGGTGGAGACCCGCCGCTCATCGGTGGCGGCTGCGGTGCCAAGGGAGCCCGGCGGCGGCCCCTACTCGGCTCCGGGCGACCGCCACCCTGAACCGGAACTACCGGTATGTCCGCGGTGTCGCCGCCCTCGGGGGCCGCTCCACGTCGGCTGTGACGTCCCACGCGCCGTCTCAGCTCCCTGCGCTCGTTGTCGTACCGATGTCGGGCAACTGACCCGTTTCCGCGAGGAGTTCACGGACGGCTGTGGCCACCGTATCTGGGTATTCCATCATCGCCACATGCCCCGCGTCCGGGAGCGCAAGCAGTCGGGAGTCGCGGAACGCGCGGGCCGCCCGCTGCGCTATGCGGAACGACACGAGTTGGTCGCGGCCACCATAGATGAGGAGCGTCGGCGCGAGCACCCGCTCGGCCTGGCGCCACAGCCCGTGCTGGCCGCCCAGCGTGTACGCGTTGACGATGCCGCGCGCCGACCGCGCCATGGCGTCCCAGAAGTACGGGAGGGCCAGCCGCCGCTCCATCTCCTCGACCGCGTTGCGGAACCCTTCGGGCGTCACCAGCGCGGGGTCCCCGTAGCAGAGCGCCATGACACCCCGTACGCGCTGCTCGGCGGACCAGTCCTTGGTGAACCGGGTGAAGGCCCTGGCGACTCCGGGCAGCGCCAGCAGCGCCGTGGGCACCGCCGAGCGCTGCACCGCCAACTCCGGCAGCGCGGGGGACACCAGCGTGAGCGTGCGGACGAGATCGGGCCGCACCGCCGCGACGCGCGTCGAGATCGCACCGCCCAGCGAGTTCCCGATGAGGTGCACCGGACCGCGACCGGACGAGTCGAGATAGCGGATGACCGAACGCGCGTGCCCGGTCACCGAGTAGTCGCCGTCGTCCGGCGGCGGCGAATCACCGAAGCCCGGCAGATCGACGGCCTCACTGTCCACCAGACCGTCGAGGAGCGGCATCAGCGCCGACCAGTTCTGCGAGGAACCGCCCAGCCCGTGCACGTACAGAGCCGGCGGCAGTCCCTCGCGGGCCGGCGGTCTCGACCTGATCGTCAGCGTGACCCCGGGCAGCCCGACCGTACGCAGCCGCTCCCCCGGCGCCACCCTGACAGAACCAACCTTCGGCGCGGCACTGGTGGCCAAGACTGATGGCAGTTCGGTCGAAGACATGCGGCAATGTTACGAGACGATCACGCCCTGGATCGTGTGTTCGCCATCACAAGGGCGCGGTCGGGAAGCGACCATCGCCGTCGCGTCGCGCTCGAACCCCGCTCAGGTCTGCACCAGGCCCCGCCCAGCGCACCGCCGGACCCGTACCGACCCTCGCCGGACCTGCACCGGACACTGCCGGCTCTCCGACGAGTGCCGGCTGATCACAGATGAGCGCCACCTGATCACAATCGGATCGCGGTCCGATCACGATGAGATCGCGGCCCCATCCCCGCCACATCCAGGCTGGATCTCGGCCACGATTCCGGCCGGATCACAGCCCGGCCCACGGCCGATCCACAGGGGGACCGCGGCCGATTCGCGGCGGGATCACATAGCGCCGCGATCTCCTCTCTCATACGCTTCGTAAACGAGGGCACTCGTACTCGTGCAAGAGCGCACTCGCACCCACTCGGGAAGAGGACACATGACTGTCGACCCCACCGACCCCGAGACTCTCGAGGAATCCGATGCCGCCGAGTTCGACGTGGAGGCCCCCGAGGCCGACGCCGCCGAACAGCACGCGGACCTCTCACCTCGCCAGGACGACTTGCTGGCCGGCTCGGAAACGGACGACGCGAACGAAGCGGACCGTGCGGAGCAGGCGCGAGTCGTCGAAATGGATGAGGACGACTATCGGTGAGGCAGGTACGGAACGGATGGCCGGTGACCGCCCAGCGACGTACACCGAGGACGCGGCCTGCCCGCCGTGTCCATGTCTGATACGTTCTGCGCGGTTCTCGCCGGAGTCCGGTCCATGAAATTCTGCGCTCGCACCGCACACACCAGGGTTACCGAAAAGTACGATGGCGGCGCGGCGCACACCGCATGTGGACGATTTTGGGAGGCGGCGTGACAGCCATCGAGCAGACAGAGGCGGCACGCCCGCGGGGCACACGCCTGCCGCGCCGTGCCCGACGGAACCAGCTGCTGGGCGCCGCCCAGGAAGTCTTCGTGGCGCAGGGCTACCACGCGGCAGCCATGGACGACATCGCCGAGCGCGCGGGCGTCAGCAAGCCGGTGCTCTACCAGCACTTCCCGGGCAAGCTCGACCTCTATCTCGCTCTGCTGGACCAGCACTGCGAATCCCTGCTGCAGGCGGTCCAGGGCGCCCTCGCCTCGACCACCGACAACAAGCAGCGCGTGCGGGCCACGATGGACGCGTACTTCGCGTACGTCGAGGACGACGGCGGCGCCTTCCGGCTGGTCTTCGAGTCGGACCTGACGAACGAGCCCGCGGTGCGCGAGCGCGTGGACAAGGTGACGTTCGAGTGCGCGGAGGCGATCTGCGAGGTCATCGCGGAGGACACCGGTCTGTCCAAGGCCGAGTCGATGCTGCTCGCCTCGGGTCTGGGCGGACTCGCACAGGTGGTGGCGCGCTCCTGGCTGCACAGCGACCGCAGCGTGCCCCGCGACCAGGCGGTGCAGCTGCTGACCTCGCTGGCCTGGCGCGGCATCGCCGGTTTCCCGCTGCACGGCAGCGAGCAGCACCACTGAACCGCGCCTCGTTCCGGTCTGTGTTCCGGTCTGCGTTTCCCGCCTGTTCCCGATCTGTTCCCGTCCTCTGTTCGCTCCTGGCGTTCTTGGACCGAGCGTGTACGTCCCCTCACCGGGCTAATGTGTGCTGCGTACGGCGCGGACGAACGCGCACATCAGTGACCGTCGGAGGGACATAGCCGTGGAGGTCAAGATCGGCGTGCAGCACGCGCCCCGCGAGATCGTTCTGGAGAGCGGTCAGACCCCGGAGGAGGTCGAGCGGGCGGTGTCCGAGGCACTGGCCGGCAAGACACAGCTGCTCAGCCTTGTGGACGACCACGGCCGCAAGGTCCTGGTTCCGGCCGACCGCCTCGCCTACGTGGAGCTCGGCGAGCCGGCCCCGCGCAAGGTGGGCTTCGGCGCGCTGTAGTCATACGTCGCGAGTTCATACGTCGCGGAAAAAGGGGCCCCGTGGCATCACGCCACCGGGCCCCTTTCTCCGTGTCTGCCCCGGCCCGATTTTCATGCGGGCCCCTCCATGACGAGCTCCACAGATGGAGCACAGATCATCCACAGCGGATGATTGCGTTTCGCAGGTCACGGGTAGGACCGGCTAGGACCGAAGTGCACACGGCTGTGCGGGAGGGACTTCACCATGTTCTTGGAAGCGCTCGTCTCCGTGATCCTGGGCCTGGCACTGGCTTGGCTGGCGGCCCGTCGTCTGCCGCACCGACTGCCCGACCGCCGCCTGGTCCTGTCGACGGGCGCCGCCGGCGCCCTCTTCGGCGCCTTCCTCACACACAGCGCGCTGGGCTCCAGCAGCTCCCCCCTGATCATCCTCGGCGCCCTGGCCATCGCCACGGCGTCCCTCTCGCTGCTCCTGCGCCCCGCGGGAAGACTCCGCCACCGGAGCCCCCGGAACGCCTATCCGACGACCGCGGGGTCATAGGCCCCAGCCCGGCGACAGGACATCGCCGACACGGAGAAGCGGAGCGAAGCGAAGCCGGACCCGAGAGCCCGGACGATGCCGAGTCGCAAGGCCGGAAAGACTCCGACGCCGAGTCCGACTCCGACTCCGACTCCGACTCCGGTGAGTCAAGCTAGGCCGCCAAGCCCAGCGCAGCCATCCGCTTCGTGTGGGCCTCGGTGATACGGGAGAACATTCGGCCGACCTCCGCGAGGTCGAAGCCGTCCGCGACGCCGCCGACGAGCATCGTGGACAGGGCGTCGCGGTCGGCGACGACGCGCTGGGACTGCGACAGGGCCTCGCCCATCAGCCGCCGCGCCCACAGCGCGAGCCGCCCGCCCACGCGCGGGTCCGCGTCGATCGCGGCGCGCACCTTCTCGACGGCGAAGCTCGCGTGCCCCGTGTCGTCGAGGACCGCGAGCACCAGCGCGCGGGTGTCGGAGTCGAGCCTCGCCGCGACCTCGCGGTAGAAGTCACTGGCGATCGAGTCTCCGACGTACGCCTTGACGAGCCCCTCGAGCCAGTCCGACGGCGCCGTCTGCCGGTGGAAGCCGTCGAGCGCCGCCACGAACGGCTCCATCGCCTCCGTCGGCTCCGCCCCGATCGCGGCGAGCCGGTCCCTCAACTGCTCGAAGTGGTGGAACTCCGCCGACGCCATCTTCGCGAGCTCCGCCTTGTCGGCGAGCGTCGGCGCCAGCTTGGCGTCCTCCGCGAGCCGCTCGAACGCCGCCAACTCCCCGTACGCGAGCGCTCCGAGCAGGTCGACGACCGCGGCGCGGTACTGAGGGTCGACGGAGGCCTGCGCCCAGTCCTGGGCGGAGACTCCGGTGTGTTCGGCGGAGGTGTCGGCGGCGGTGTCGGCGGTGCCGGGGGCGTTGTCGGGCGTCGTCATGCAGCGCACAATAGCCCGCTCGCAGCAGCGCGTAAGGCCCTGGTCAATCAGTGTGACAACGACTACGTGACCAAATCGGCCATCGCATATGCGCGATTCCGGGGTATGGTGGTAATGCGCCCGCTGAGTTGATCTACGTATCTCGACGGGCCATATGAATGAGGATGCCCGGTCGGTGGCCCGATCGGCTCCGACCAGACAGCTCTCCTCGCCCGTACGGCACAGTGCGTACGGCATCCGGAGGGACCCTCAGCGGTAAGAGCGCTCGAGCGTCGGCAG
Source organism: Streptomyces montanus (assembly GCF_005786655.1). Lineage (NCBI taxonomy): Bacteria > Bacillati > Actinomycetota > Actinomycetes > Kitasatosporales > Streptomycetaceae > Streptomyces > Streptomyces montanus. The sequence goes on along the minus strand of NZ_VBZC01000099.1, from coordinate 1,506 downwards.
TGGTCCCGTGCCACCAAGGCCCGCCCGTCAAGCGGCCGACGTCCCCGGCAACGGTTCAACGACCCCCGCGCTCGCCTCGCACCGCGTACACAGAAGAGGCAGCACCCTGACTACAACTTTCCGAGAGCTCGGAATCCTTTCCGAGACAGCCGAGGCCCTTGAGGCAGTCGGCATCATCAATCCCTTCCCCATCCAGGAGATGACGCTCCCCGTCGCCCTCTCGGGCACCGACGTCATCGGCCAGGCCAAGACAGGCACCGGCAAGACCCTGGGCTTCGGCCTCCCGCTCCTCGAGCGCGTCACCGTCCCCGCCGACGTCGAGGCGGGCCGCGCCCAGCCCGAGCAGCTCACCGACGCACCGCAGGCACTCGTCGTGGTTCCCACGCGCGAGCTGTGCACGCAGGTGACGAATGACCTGCTCACCGCCGGCAAGGTCCGCAACGTTCGCGTTCTGGCCATCTACGGCGGCCGGGCGTACGAACCGCAGGTCGAGGCCCTCAAGAAGGGCATCGACGTCGTCGTCGGCACCCCGGGCCGGCTGCTGGACCTCGCGGGCCAGAAGAAGCTGAACCTGAAGCACGTCCGCGCGCTCGTCCTCGACGAGGCCGACGAGATGCTCGACCTGGGCTTCCTGCCCGACGTCGAGAAGATCATCAACATGCTTCCGGCCCGCCGCCAGACGATGCTGTTCTCGGCGACCATGCCGGGCGCGGTCATCGGTCTCGCGCGCCGCTACATGTCGCAGCCCACGCACATCCGCGCCACGGCGCCGGACGACGAGGGCGCGACGGTGGCCAACACCGCGCAGTTCATCTACCGCGCGCACAACATGGACAAGCCCGAGATGGTCTCGCGCATATTGCAGGCTGACGGCCGTGGGCTCGCGATGGTCTTCTGCCGTACGAAGCGGACGGCCGCGGACCTCGCCGACCAGTTGCAGCAGCGTGGGTTCGCCTCCGGCGCGGTCCACGGCGACCTCGGCCAGGGCGCGCGGGAACAGGCGCTGCGAGCGTTCCGCAACGGCAAGGTGGACGTGCTCGTCTGCACCGACGTCGCCGCGCGCGGCATTGACGTCGAGGGCGTGACCCACGTCATCAACTACCAGTCGCCCGAGGACGAGAAAACGTACCTGCACCGCATCGGCCGTACCGGCCGCGCGGGCGCCAAGGGCATCGCGATCACGCTCGTCGACTGGGACGACATCCCGCGCTGGCAGCTCATCAACAAGGCGCTGAACCTCGGCTTCAACGACCCGCCGGAGACGTACTCCACGTCCCCGCACCTCTTCGAGGAGCTCAGCATCCCCGCCGGCACGAAGGGTGTTCTGCCCCGTACCGAGCGCACCCGAGCGGGGCTTGCGGCCGAGCAGATCGAAGACCTCGGTGAGACGGGCGGGCGCGGACCGCGCGGCCGCGGCGGCCGTTCCTCGGCCCCGGACCGCGAGCGCGAGCGCGACCGCGACCGCGACCGCTCGGCGCGTACGCCTCGGCGTCGCCGCCGCATGCG
>NZ_VBZC01000098.1:0-23686 GCF_005786655.1 Streptomyces montanus | reverse complement strand
CCCGTGACGGCGGCCGCCGCGAGAAGCGCGCCGCGCACGGGGACCGTGCCCGCGACCGCGGCGCCCAAGCCGTCTGGGCGGGCCGGCGGAACTCCGGTACGGGCGGCGAGGGTGAGCGCGAGCCGGGCGGCGCCCGCCGAGACGACGGCCGCGCAGGCACCCCGGGTCCACGAGGACTCGTACGCCTGGAAGAGCGCCGCTGTCTGGGCGAGCAGGACGAAGAGCAGGGTGATGACGCCGAAGGGGCCGATGTCCGACTGCTTCATGATGCGCAACGCGTCCTCGGCGGGCTTGCCGCTGCCGAGGCCGTCCGCGGTGTCGGCGAGGCCGTCGAGGTGAAGTCCACGCGTGAGCACGGCGGGTATCGCCGCGGTGGCCACGGCGGCGAGCAGCGGGCCGGCCCCCAGGAGCAGGAGCAGTACGCCCGCCGCTGCCGCGCACAGGCCCACGACCACACCGGCGACGGGCGCGCACAGCATGCCCGCGCGGGCGGCCTCACGGTCCCAGCGGGACACCGTCACGGGGAGCACGGTGAGCGTGCCGAAAGCGAAGCGGAGGCCGTCCGGCCAGGGAGTCGCGGAGGTGTGAGACACGGGCGCAGGGTATGCCACGGCGGGCGGCGGACCGGATCCGGTCGCAAGATGGCTCCATGGGTGACTGGTGGTATCGGAACATCGTCGAGCCGGGGAAGCTGCCGCTGCTGCTGGCGCTCGGGTCGTTCGTGCTGACATTCGTGATCACGCGGGTCATCACCCGGCTCATCCGCGCGGGCAAGGGCCCGTTCCGCAACGTCAGCACCGGCGGCGTGCATGTGCACCACGTCGTCCCCGGAGTGCTCCTGACCGTCGCCGGAGGCTTCGGCGCCGTGGCCAGTGGACGCAGCGGAGTCGGCCCGATGGTGTGCGCGGTGATCTTCGGGATGGGCGTGGGCCTGGTGCTCGACGAGTTCGCGCTGATCCTGCACCTCGACGACGTCTACTGGACCGAGGAGGGCCGCAAGAGCGTCGAGGTCGTGGTGGTCACGGCGGCCATGGTGGTTCTGCTGCTCGGCGGCTTCCTGCCCTTCGGGGTCAACGGTGTCGACGATGACGAAACGCAGGGCCGCGGGGGCGTCGCGCTGACCGTGGCCGTGAACTTCTTCTTCGCGCTGCTCGCCCTGACCAAGGGCAAGGCGCGTACCGCGATCTTCGGCATCGTCATCCCGTTCGTCGCCCTGGTCGGGGCGATCCGCCTCGCCCGGCCCGGCTCCCCGTGGGCCAAGCGCTTCTACCGGAGCCGCCCGCGCGCCCGGGCCCGCGCCAGACTGCGCGCCTTCCACCACGACCGCCGCTGGACCGGACTCAGCCGCCGGGTTCAAGACGCGATCGGCGGCAGACCGGACCAGGAACCCGCCCGCGTGCCCGAACGCCGCTGACGCAACTCCGTGCCCCCGCACAGCACCAGCACCGCCGCGATGGCCGCGAGGTGTTCCTTGCCCGCGAGGTTCTCCTTGAGGAGCACCTCGGCGACCATCGACGAGACGACCAGCCCCGCCGTCGCGTACGCCCGGTGGCGACAGCACACGAAGACGGCCAGCCCGACCACCGCCGCCGACGGGCCGGTGTCCACGACATACGCGTCCGAGGCGGGCAGCCCGAGCGGGACGTCGGGGCCGAGCCGGATGCCCACGCGGGCGTACAGCGTGCCGGCCAGTGTCGCCGCGTACGCGACGAGCAGAGTGCGCCGCCGGCCCAGACAGAGCTCGGCGATCCCGAACACGACGAGGATCTGCAGCAGTCCGCCCCAGGCGGGCAGATCCAGCGCCGGAACGAAGAGGGACAGCGGGGTGCGCAGCAGGGACAGCCACAGGGGGTCCTCGGCCCGTACGCCGCCGACGGCCTGCACGAACCCGTGCCCCCACGGCTGCGTGTCCACGTAGTGGAGGAACGCCGTCAGGAAGACCGCGGCCACGGCCACGGGCATCGCCCTCCGTCGCCAGTCGGCCCCTCCGGCCCGTACGGCGTCGTACAGCGGCCCCCACTCGGTCCGCACCAGGAGGGCTGTGGTGGTCGTCGGGAAGGTGCTCATCTCGTCGGCTCCGGGTGCTCGCGGCGTGCGCACCTTCGAAGACGGAGCGGAGCACGGCGAAGTTGAGCGCCCCCTGAGTGATTGCGATCTCGGGGGCGGGCCGTGCGTACTTTCAGCCCTGCGAGCCCTCGGAATTCCTCGAGTCCGCCGAGTCCGCCGAGTGCGCCGAGTCCGCCGAGCCCTCGGAGCTCTCGGAGTCGTCTGACTCCATCGCCTCCACTGCCTCCATCGCGTCCGCCGCGTCCTTCGGCTCCTCCTGGCCGGAGGTCTCCGGGAGCTCTGCCGCCAGTGCGGCGGCGGCCTGCACCAAGGGCAGGGCGAGCAGCGCGCCCGTGCCCTCGCCGACCGTGACCCCGTGGTCGAGCAGAGGTTCGAGGGCCATGCGGTCGAGCGCCTTCGCCTGGGCGGGCTCCCCGCTGTTGTGGCCCGCGAGCCACCAGTCGGGTGCGCGGAAGGCGACCCGCTGCCCGACCAGGGCACACGCGGCGGCCACGACGCCGTCGAGGATCACCGGCGTCTTGCGTACCGCGCTCTGCAGCAGAAAGCCGGTCATCGCGGCGAGATCGGCGCCGCCCACCGCCGCGAGCAGCCCCAGCTGGTCCCCGAGGACGGGGCGGGCGCGCCGCAGCGCGTCGCGTACGGCCGCGCACTTGCGCATCCAGGCCAGGTCGTCGATCGGGCGCCCTCCGCGCCCGGTGACCACGGACGCGTCGGTCCCGCACAGCGCGGCGATCAGTACCGCCGCGGCCGTCGTCCCCCCGACGCTCACATCCCCGAGGACCACCAGGTCGGTCCCGGAGTCCGCCTCCTCGTCGGCGACGGCGACTCCCGCGCGGAACGCCTGCGCCGCCTCCTCGGCGGACAGCGCGTCCGCCACGTCGATCCGTCCGGAGCCGCGCCGCACGCGGTGCCGTACGACCTCGTCCGGCAGCGTCCCGGGATCGCAGTCGAGCGCCATGTCCACCACCCGAACGGGCACGCCGAGCCGCCGGGCCAGCACCGACACGGGGCTGGAGCCGTCGAGTACGGCCCGCACCAGCTCGTCGGCGGTGCCCACGGGCCGCGCCGACACGCCGAGTTCGGCAACCCCGTGGTCACCCGCGAACAACACCACACGCGGCCGCTCGATCGCCCGCACCGGCACGGCGGACTGGGCGGCCGCCAGCCACTCAGCGATTTCGTCGAGGCGTCCGAGAGACCCGGGCGGCACGATCTGCCGCTCCCGGCGCGCTTCGGCGTCACGCCGCACGGCACCGTCGGGACGCTCGATCAGGTCGGAGAAGTCGTCGAGATTAAGCGAGCTCATTCGCCGAACAGTACCGGCAGGGGTCGTACCCGGTCCGTGACGGGCGGTCATATGCGGTGGCCCTCGCCTGCCCCCTCAGTCACGCCGGTCACACAGTGTGAATCATTGGTTCCATGGCGTCATTGCATCCGTGATCGTGATCCCTTACGTTCCGGTTTGCAGTGGATTGTCATACCGGCAGGAGCAGCCCATGCCCCCCACGTCCCCTCCCACGCCGCGGCTCCAAGAACCGCGCGGACCCGACTGCCCCTGGTGCGGATCACAGCGCCCGCGCACCCGGCTGCGCTCCTCGGGCCGGCTCCGGCACAAGCCCGCCACCTCGGCCTTCGTCGTCGACGCGTGCGAGGACTACGCCCACTACCCCCATCGCCACGAGGCCGCGGCCCGCGCGATGCTCCCGTACCCCGAGCCGGAGAGCTGGCTGGACGTCGGCACCGGCTACGGCCACTTCCCGGCGGTCGCCAAGGAAGTACACCCGTACACGTCCTTCGACGGTCTCGACCCGACCCCGCGGGTCGAGAAGGCACAGGCGGCGGGCCGGGTCGAGGAGGCACACCAGGGCCGGCTGCCCGACCTCGTCGACCGGCTGCGCGGCCGCTACGACGTGGTGAGCATGCTCCACCACCTGGCACACAGCCCCGACCCGCGCGAGGAGTTGCGCGCCGCGCTCGCCGTGCTGCGCCCCGGCGGGCATCTGCTGATCGAGGGCTCGGACCCGGACTGCGCGTTCGGCGCGCTGCTCGGCAAGTGGTGGGCGCCGTACGGCCAGTCGCGGCATCCGCACCTCATGCCGCTGGGCACCCTGCTCGACGAACTCGACGATCTCGGCTGCACGGTCGTCGCCACCGACCGCCGCGAGCCGCACGTCCCGTACGACCTCGCCGGCGCCCTCGCGCTGGCCGTCGGACGCCGCCTGCCGACCCGGGCCCGCACGCCCCTGCTGGCCTCCACTCTCGCCCTGGACCACGCGCTGGCCCCGCTCCTGCGCCGTACCCGCTTCTCGAACGCGTACCGGATCATCGCCCGCCGGAACGCGCAGGCGCCGGCCCTGTAGCCCTGTAGTTCGGTAGCTAGGTAACCCTTCAGCCTTTGAGGGCGAGCGCCTGCCCCGCCACCACCAGCAGCACGTGCTCGCACTCGGCCGCGAACGCCGTGTTCAGGCGGCCGAGTTCGTCGCGGTAGCGGCGACCGGAGGGGGTCGCGGGGACGATGCCGGAGCCGACCTCGTTGGAGACGGCGACCACGGTGCGACGGGTCTCGCGGACGGCGGACGCCAGCTCCTCGACCCGTGTCCGCAGGGCGCGTTCACCGCCGCCGGCCCACTCGTCGTCGTCCCAGGCGCCGACGGCGTCCATCGCGTCGGTCAGCCACAGGGACAGACAGTCGATGAGCAGGGGCGGACCGTCCTTCTTCAGGAGCGGGACCAGGTCGCACGTCTCGGTGGTCTGCCAGGAGCCGGGGCGCCGGTCGCGGTGGGCGTGCACGCGGGCCGCCCACTCGGTGTCCCCGTCACGGGCTCCGCCGGTCGCCACGTACAGCACGTCAGGGAAGGCCTCAAGCCGCCGCTCCGCCTCCACCGACTTCCCCGACCGCGCCCCGCCGAGCACCAGCGTCCGGCGCGGTACGTCGGGCACGCTCTCGTACACCCCGACGATCAGCGTCGCCCCGTCGCGCACCGCCCGTGACCCCGCGGCCGCGAGCCGCCGCCGCAGCTCCGGGCCCGGCGGCACGTCGTGGTCGATGTGCGCGGCGATCACGTCCGTCGTGGGGCCGATGGCCCCGACCGTGCGCAGCCGGGCCAGCGCGTCCGGCCGCCCGAGGACGTCGGCCACCACCATGTCGTACGCCCCGCCCGTCCCGTCGAGCCCCGACGGCGCCGCGCCCGGCGGCAGATACAGCAGGCGTTGCCCGTCGGGTCCCGTCACCTCGTATCCGGTGCCGGGCGCGTCCAGCGGCATCGCCCGCACCCGATGGCCGGTGAGCAGTGCCAGCTCCCGCCCGTCCGGGACCCGCCCGGGCTGCGGCAGTCCCGCCGGCACCTCGACCGCGGGGCCGTTGTGGGGATGCGACAGCAGCACCTGACGTACGCCGCCCAGCGAGCGCCCGGCACGGGCGGCCGCGAACGCGGCGCCGGGTGTGAGGTCGAGCAGCAGCGTGCCGTCCACGAGAAGCGCGGTCGCAGCCCGCGCCTCCCCGCCGAGCGCGGCCGCGCAGACCGCACAGGGACAGGCGGGGCGGGGCAGTCCCGCGGGGGCACCGGTGCCGAGCAGAGTTATGTCCACGGGGCCGATTTTTCCGCCTCCGCACACCTCGTGCGCGACAGGGGCGCCCTTTCAGCGCCCCGTAGGGGCGCGGGGCTGCGACACTGCGCGGCTCCGCCGCGTGGGCGCGCCCAGCCCCCACGCACCCGCACCCAACACACACTTCACCGACCTGCACCTTTGAACACCGAACCCCGAGCGGAGCGCCTAGGCTTCGGGCTAGGACGAGTCCGATCTTGCTCGGTACTTTTTGGGAGGCTGACATGGCGGCATGGACGTGGCGGTTCGAGAAGGCCGACGGGGCGGAGGTCCAGCCCGCGGTGCTGCCCGAGGAATTCACCACGCAGGGAGATGCCGAGTCCTGGGTCGGTGAGCACTGGAAGGAACTGGCCGACGGGGGAGTGGACCAGGTGCGGCTGTTCGAGGACGCCACCGAGATCTACGGCCCGATGAGCCTGCACGCCGAGGCCTCGTAGGGCATACAGGCCTACAGGCCGTGGCCGCGACCGTACGAACGGTCGCGGCCACTGTGTATGCGCGTGTGTGCAACCGCGGCGTCAGCCGCGTACCCCGCACAGATGCAGCAGCGCCGCCACGCCCCGATAGGGATCGGTCCGCCCGGCCCGCTCCTCGACGGCCAGCAGGGCTTCCAGGTCCTCCGGAACCGCCGCGTCGTCGGCGGCCGTGTCCGTGAAGACCCGCACCCCGTACCAGGCATGCAGCGGCGCCCCGATCCCGGCGAGCGTGCCGGTGAGCGTGGCGAGCCGGTCCGCGCGGACGTCGAGGCCGAGGCGGTTCGTATAGGCGTTGGTGTCGAACGAGGCCAGCGCACCGGCCCAGTCACCCGCGAGGCCCGGCCGCATCGCCAGCGCGTCCCCGTTCCGCACGAGCAGGGACAGCAGCCCGCCGGGGGCCAGCATCCGGGCCAGCCCGGCGAGCAGCGCGTCAGGTTCCTCGACGTACATCAGCACGCCGTGGCACAACACCACGTCGAAACTGCCCGGCAGGAAGTGGACGCCGGTGTCCCGCCCGTCGCCCTCGAGGAGCCGCACCCGACTGCGGATCCCCTCCGGTTCGGTGGCGAGAGCCTCGCGGGCCGCGGCGACCATCGTCGAGTCCTGCTCGACCCCGGTGACCTTGTGTCCGGCCCGCGCCAGGCGCAGCGCCTGCGTGCCCTGGCCCATGCCCACGTCGAGCACGCGCAGCCGCTGTCCCACGGGAAACCGCGCGGCTATCTGCTCATCCAGCTGCCGGGCCACCAGTTCCTGGCGTACGACATCACGCAGTGCGCCGAGCTTGCTCAGCCACGCGTCCGCGGCCCCTCCTGTGAAAGGTGCCGCGCTCAGGGCCGCTCTCCGCGCTTGACCTGCGGCTTCGGCAGCCGGAGGCGACGCATCTGGAGGCTGCGCATCAGCGCGTAGGCGACCGCGCCACGCTTGGACTCGTCCGGGTAGCGCTCCTTCAGCTGCTTCTTCAGGCGGATCGCGATGCCGATCGAGTCGACCACGATCAGCACGATCACGAGAAGCCACAGCAGCAGCGCGATGTTCTGCAGCTGCGGGATCCGGACCATGCTCAGTACGAGGATGACCACCGCCAGCGGCAGGAAGAACTCGGCGACGCTGAACCGCGAGTCGATGAAGTTGCGCGCGAACTTGCGCACCGGACCCTTGTCACGGGCGGGCAGATAGCGCTCGTCGCCGCTGGCCAGCGCCTCGCGCTGCTTCGCCAGCGCGGCGCGCCGCTCGTCGCGGCCGCGCTTGGCCGCTTCCTTGCGCGACGTCGGCGTATTGGCGACGCTGCGGCGCTGGGTCTGGGCCTCACTGCGCTTGGGCGTGGGGCGCCCCTTGGGGGCCTGCGGGTCACGGGGCTGCTTGGAGTCGGTCAGCGCCTTGTCGGCGGGGGCCTTCTCATCCTTGGCACGGCTACGGAACACAAAACCCAAGGGTACGGGGTGCGGGCGCATGGACCACAGCCCAATGGGGAACGATCCGGCAACACCGGTCGTCTGTAGGGGGACAGAGAGGGCGTTGCCGACGGTTCGCCCGGATGGGCCTGAGGTAATCCCGACGTTGTCCCGTATCCAACCCTGGGGGGCACCTACTCCCTACGCCGGAGCGGTGTCGCCCACAGTCGTCCTTGGGGATGAGCGCATCAGTCCCCGAACAGTGCGGTAATGGATGCAGGGCCCGTACTGTGGGTTCTGATGCAGTCGCTGGAGCTGGAGTCCGTCAGAAGGGGGCGCGCGAAGCCCATGAGCGGTGTCATGAAGCGTATGGGGATGATCTTCCGCGCGAAGGCGAACAAGGCCCTTGACCGGGCCGAGGACCCGCGCGAGACCCTCGACTACTCGTACCAGAAGCAGCTGGAGCTGCTGCAGAAGGTGCGCCGCGGAGTCGCCGATGTGGCGACCTCCCGCAAGCGCCTGGAGCTGCAGCTGAACCAGCTCCAGAGCCAGTCCTCGAAGCTGGAGGACCAGGGCCGCAAGGCCCTCGCCCTCGGTCGTGAGGACCTGGCCCGTGAGGCGCTGTCGCGCCGTGCCGCGCTTCAGCAGCAGGTCACCGACCTGGAGACGCAGCACCAGACCCTCCAGGGAGAGGAGGAGAAGCTCACGCTCGCCGCCCAGCGGCTGCAGGCCAAGGTCGACGCCTTCCGTACGAAGAAGGAGACCATCAAGGCCACGTACACCGCTGCCCAGGCGCAGACCCGGATCGGCGAGGCCTTCTCCGGGATCTCCGAGGAGATGGGCGACGTCGGCATGGCCATCCAGCGCGCCGAGGACAAGACGGCGCAGCTGCAGGCCCGGGCCGGCGCCATCGACGAGCTGCTCGCCTCCGGCGCCCTCGACGACTCCTCCGGGCTGGCCAAGGATGACATCCAGAGCGAGCTGGACCGCCTCTCCGGCGGCACGGACGTGGAGCTGGAGCTCCAGCGCATGAAGGCCGAGCTGGCCGGCGGTTCCTCCTCGTCCCAGCAGGCGATCGAGGGCGGTCCGGGTCAGAATCAGGCCCAGGGCCAGTCCCAGGACCAGCCGCAGGATACTCCTCGCTTCGACAAGCAGTAGTCCCGTCGCCTAGGAGGGCGTCATGATCGTAAGGATCATGGGGGAGGGGCAGGTGAGGCTGGACAACGCCCACTTCACCGAGCTGAACAAGCTGGACGACGAGCTTCTGGCGGAGATGGAGTCCGGTGACGAGGAGGGCTTCCGGCGCACGCTGGGGGCGCTCCTGGAGGCGGTACGTCGTCTCGGCACGCCTCTCCCCGACGCCTCCCTCGAACCCTCCGAACTGATCCTCCCGTCCCCCGAGGCGACCTTGGAAGAGGTTCGCGAGATGCTGAGCGACGACGGCCTGATCCCCGGCTGACCAGCGCGTTTCTCGCCCCCGCCGCCCCTACCCGTCCCATCCCCTGGGGCTCCGCCCCAGACCCCGCTCCTCAAACGCCGGAGGGGCTGGGTGTTTCAGCCCGTCCGGCGTTTGAGGACGAGGCCGCAAGGCCGATAAGGGGGTCTGGGGGCGCAGCCCCCAGGGATGGGACGGGTAGGGGCGGCGGGGGCGAAAAACCCCCGGTACCCGGCCCGCGCACGGCACCGCGTACCCCTCCCACCAGTTCCGCCCCCGGCAGGGGCCCCGTACGGTAAGCGCGTGAGCACACTCGAGCGCACCCGGGACCGGCTGCGGGCGTACCCGCTGGTCGTGGACGGGGCGTTGGCGGCAGGCGTCCTGACGTGCATGGTGGTGGCGTCGTTCGCCGCCCCGGACGGCCACGGCGGGAAGACCTGGGGCACGCGAGAACCGGACGCGATCGGCCTCATCCTGATGGCGATGGCCGCTCTCACCCTGGTCCCGCGCCGCCGCGCCCCCATGGCGGTGCTCGCCGCGACGGGCGCCCTCTCCCTCCTGGAATTCGCGACCGGCGACCCGCGGGCCCCCGTGGTGATGTCCGCCGTGGTCGCTCTCTACACGGTGGCTTCGACGACAGACCGGCCCACGACATGGCGGGTCGGACTGCTCACCATGACCGTCCTGACCGGGACCGCGATGCTCGTCGGCCCCCTGCCCTGGTACGCCCAGGAAAACCTCGGCATCTTCGCCTGGACGGGTATGGCCTCCGCCGCGGGCGACGCGGTGCGCAGCCGCCGCGCCTTCGTGCACGCGATCAGGGAGCGCGCCGATCGCGCCGAGCGCACCCGTGAGGAAGAGGCCCGCCGCCGGGTGGCCGAGGAGCGGCTGCGGATCGCCCGGGATCTGCACGATGTCGTCGCCCACCACATCGCGCTCGTCAATGTGCAGGCCGGGGTCGCCGCCCACGTCATGGACAAGCGCCCCGACCAGGCCAAGGAGGCGCTCGCCCACGTCCGCGAGGCCAGCCGCTCCGCGCTCAACGAACTCCGCGCCACCGTCGGTCTGTTGAGGCAGTCCGGCGATCCCGAGGCCCCCACCGAACCGGCCCCCGGCCTGGACCGCCTCGACGAACTCGTCGGCACTTTCCGCAACGCGGGCCTGCCCGTCGAGGTGGCCCGCACCGACCACGGCACCGCCCTGCCGGCCGCCGTCGACCTGGCCGCGTACCGGGTCATCCAGGAAGCCCTCACCAATGTGCGCAAGCACGCGGGTGCCAAGGCGAAGGCCGAGGTCAGCGTCGTACGCGTGGGGCCGAACGTGGAGATCACCGTGCTGGACAACGGGCCGGGCGACAACGCGGCGACCCCGCAGGACGCGCAGGACGCGCAGGACGCGCAGGACGCGCAGGACGGGCAGGACGGGAACGGGGGGCACGGACTGCTCGGCATGCGCGAGCGGGTCACCGCGCTCGGCGGCACCTGCACGGCCGGACCCCGCTACGGAGGCGGCTTCCGGGTCCATGCGATCCTGCCCGTCAACAACGGCACCGTGGGCGCGGCGTCCACCACCAGCGCGTCCACGACCACCGGGTCAACGACCACCGCGTCCACGAACAAGGCGTCCACCACCGCGGCACGCCCGACCACGGCATCCACGGGGGACCCCGCATGACCATCCGCGTCCTGCTCGCCGACGACCAGGCGCTGCTGCGGAGCGCCTTTCGCGTCCTGGTCGATTCCGAGCCCGACATGGAGGTCGTGGGGGAGGCCTCGGACGGCGCGGAGGCGGTGCGGCTGGCGCGCGACGAACGGGCCGACGTCGTCCTGATGGACATCCGTATGCCCGGCACCGACGGCCTTGCCGCCACCCGGATGATCAGCGCCGACCCGGGCCTGGCCCATGTACGCGTGGTCATGCTGACGACCTTTGAGGTCGACGAGTACGTGGTGCAGTCGCTGCGGGCCGGGGCCTCCGGTTTCCTCGGCAAGGGCTCGGAGCCCGACGAACTGCTGAGCGCCATCCGGGTGGCGGCGGGCGGTGAGGCACTGCTGTCGCCGGCGGCCACCAAGGGACTGATCGCCAGGTTCCTCGCGCAGGGCGACGGAGCGGACGAGGACCGGGACCCGGCCCGCGCCGAGCGGCTAGAGGCGTTGACCGGGCGGGAGCGCGAGGTCCTCGTCCAGGTCGCGGGCGGGCACTCGAACGACGAGATCGCCGAGCGGCTGGAGGTCAGCCCGCTCACGGTCAAGACACACGTCAACCGGGCCATGGCCAAGCTGGGCGCCCGCGACCGGGCCCAACTGGTCGTCGTCGCCTACGAGTCCGGGCTGGTACGTCCAAGGGTGGACTGAGCCCGGCCCGGGCCTACTGCGCCTGGAGTATGCGTCGCATAAGGAATGGGCCTGCGGGGCGACGGATCAGTGGTCGTGGGTGGCTCAAGGTGTAGGGGTGGGCGCTCACTTGTGCCCTCACCGCCGCTCCCGCAACAGAAGAGAGATCCCCCACCCATGTCCTGGCTGTCCAGGTTCAGCCTCGCGCAACGGGCCCTCGTAGGGCTGATGTCGATCATCGCGCTCGCCGTCGGAGCGGTCGCGATCCCCCAGCTCAAGCAGCAACTGCTGCCCACCATCGAACTTCCCATGGTCTCGGTGGTGGCGCCGTACCAGGGCGCGGCTCCCGACGTGGTCGAGAAGCAGGTCGTCGAACCCATCGAGGACAACCTCGAATCGGTGGACGGCATTACGGGCGTCACCTCCACCGCCAGCGAGGGCAACGCCCTGATCATGGCGTCCTTCGACTACGGCAACGACACCAAGCAGCTCGTCGCCGATGTCCAGCAGGCCGTCAACCGGGCCCGCGTCCAGCTCCCGGACGACGTGGACCCGCAGGTCGTCGCCGGTTCCACGGACGACATGCCGACCGTCGTGCTCGCCGTCACCTCCGACAAGGACCAGCAGGCCCTCTCGGACCAACTCGACCGCACGGTGGTGCCCGAGCTGCGGGAGATCGACGGCGTCGGCCAGGTCACGGTCGACGGCGTACGGGATCTCGAGGTCACGGTCACACCCGACGACGCCGAGTTGGCGCGCGCCGGGATCTCGCCGGGCGTCCTCGGCCAGGCCCTTCAGGAGGGCGGCGCGACCGTCCCGGCCGGCTCGTTCGACGAGGACGGCAGCAACCGCACCGTCCAGGTCGGCGGCGGCTTCACCTCCCTCAAGCAGATCCAGAACCTGATGGTCACCGGCGAGGGCGTCAAGAAGCCCGTACGCCTCGGTGACGTCGCCACGGTCGAGGAGCAGCCCGCCAAGGCGGAGTCCATCACCCGCACCGACGGGAAGCCCAGCCTCTCCGTGGCGCTGACGATGGACCACGACGGCAGCGCCGTCGCCATCTCCGAGGCGGTCCAGGACAAGCTGCCCGGCCTGCGCGGGGACCTCGGCTCGGGCTCGTCGATCACCGTCGTCAGCGACCAGGGCCCGGCGGTCTCCAAGTCCATCGACGGCCTCACCACCGAGGGCGCGCTCGGTCTGCTCTTCGCGGTCCTGATCATCCTGGTGTTCCTGGCGTCGATCCGCTCGACCCTCGTCACGGCGGTGTCGATCCCGCTGTCGGTGGTCCTGGCGCTGATCGTCCTGTGGACCCGGGACCTCTCGCTCAACATGCTGACCCTCGGCGCGCTGACCATCGCGATCGGCCGTGTCGTCGACGACTCGATCGTGGTCCTGGAGAACATCAAGCGGCACCTCGGCTACGGCGAGGAGCGTCACGAGGCGATCCTCAAGGCGGTCCGCGAGGTCGCCGGCGCGGTCACCTCCTCCACCCTGACGACGGTCGCCGTCTTCCTCCCCATCGGTCTGACCGGCGGCATGGTGGGCGAGCTGTTCGGCTCGTTCAGCCTGACGGTGACGGCCGCGCTGCTGGCCTCGCTGCTCGTCTCGCTGACGGTGGTACCGGTGCTCTCGTACTGGTTCCTGCGCGCTCCCAAGGGCACGCCCGAGGACGCCGACGAGGCGCGCCGCAAGGCCGAGGAGAAGGAGGCCCGCAGCCGCCTCCAGCGCTCGTACGTCCCTGTCCTGCGGTTCGCCACCCGGCGCCGCTTCACCAGCGTGGCGATCGCGGTGGTCGTCCTCGTCGGTACGTTCGCCATGGCGCCGCTGCTGAAGACGAACTTCTTCGACCAGGGCGAGCAGGAAGTCCTCACCGTCAAGCAGGAGTTGAAGCCCGGCACCAGCCTGGCCGCGACCGACGCGCAGGCCAAGAAGGTCGAGAAGATGCTCGACGGCGTCGACGGCGTCGAGGACTACCAGGTCACGATCGGCTCGTCCGGGTTCCTGGCCGCGTTCGGCGGGGGCACGGACAGCAACCAGGCCTCGTACACGGTCAAGGTCGCGGACTCGGCTTCGTACGAAGACGTCCAGGACCGGATCGAGGAGGGGCTGGGCAAGCTGTCCGGGATCGGTACGACGACGATCGCGGCCGGTGACGGTTTCGGCTCCCAGGACCTGAGCGTGGTGGTCAAGGCCGCCGACGCGAAGGTGCTGCGCGAGGCGGCGGAGGAGGTGCGGGACGCGGTCGCCGGGCTCGACGACGTCAAGGACGTGACGAGCGACCTCGCGCAGTCCGTGCCGCGGATCTCCGTCAAGGCCAACGACAAGGCCGCTGCGGCCGGGTTCAACGACACCACCCTCGGCGCCGCCGTCGCCCAGGCGGTGCGCGGCACCACCAGCGGCAAGGCGCTCCTGGACGACACCGAGCGGGACGTGGTGATCAAGTCGGCGAAGCCGGCCCGGACGCTGGACGAGCTGAAGAAGCTC
Source organism: Streptomyces montanus (assembly GCF_005786655.1). NCBI lineage: Bacteria > Bacillati > Actinomycetota > Actinomycetes > Kitasatosporales > Streptomycetaceae > Streptomyces > Streptomyces montanus. Next base: position 9,894 of record NZ_VBZC01000098.1, on the reverse strand, counting down.
CCGATGGGGCCCGGTGTGAAGCTCGGTGACATCGCCACCGTCGAACTGGTCGACGGTCCGGTCTCCATGACCAGGATCGACGGGCAGCGCGCCGCCACCATCTCGGCGAAGCCGGCGGGCGACAACACGGGTGCGGTGAGCGCCGACCTCACGTCGAAGCTCGACGCGCTGAAGCTGCCGGACGGCGCGACGGCGGAGATCGGCGGTGTCTCCCAGGACCAGGACGACGCGTTCGCGTCTCTCGGCCTGGCGATGCTCGCGGCGATCGCGATCGTCTTCATGTTGCTGGTCGCGACCTTCCGGTCCCTTGTCCAGCCGCTGATCCTGCTGGTGTCGATTCCGTTCGCGGCGACGGGCGCGATCGGTCTGCTGGTCGCCACGGGTACCCCGATGGGTGTCCCGGCGATGATCGGCATGCTGATGCTCATCGGCATCGTCGTCACGAACGCGATCGTCCTGATCGACCTGATCAACCAGTACCGCAGGCAGGGTTACGGAGTCGTCGAGGCCGTGCTGGAAGGCGGCCGCCACCGGCTGCGGCCGATCCTGATGACGGCACTGGCGACGATCTTCGCCCTACTTCCGATGGCCCTGGGGGTCACCGGCGAGGGCGGCTTCATCGCCCAGCCCCTGGCGGTGGTGGTGATCGGCGGTCTGATCACGTCGACGCTGCTGACCCTCCTCCTGGTGCCCACGCTCTACGCGATGGTCGAACTCCGCAAGGAGCGCCGGGCCAAGAAGAAGGCGGCCAAGCGGGCGAAGAAGGCGGGCATCGCGCCGCAGGCCGAATCGGAGTCCGGCGCATCGGAGTCCAGCGAATCGGAGTCCGGCGAGCTGGCGCCGGCACAGGTCTGACCGGTCCGTACGTACTACCCGACAAGGGGCGCCCCTCAGCCAGAGGGGCGCCCCTTGTCACGTATGCACAACCCGGGTTACGGAAGCGCCAGCATCCGCTCCAGGGCCAGCTTCGCGAACTGCTCGGTCTCCCGGTCGACCTCGATGCGGTTCACGAGGTTGCCCTCGGCGAGGGACTCCAGGGCCCAGACGAGGTGGGGGAGGTCGATGCGGTTCATGGTGGAGCAGAAGCAGACCGTCTTGTCGAGGAAGACGATCTCCTTGTCCTCGGCGGCGAAGCGGTTCGCCAGGCGGCGTACGAGGTTCAGCTCCGTACCGATCGCCCACTTGGAACCGGCGGGCGCCGCCTCCAGGGTCTTGATGATGTGCTCCGTGGACCCCACATGATCGGCGGCGGCCACGACCTCGTGCTTGCACTCCGGGTGCACGAGCACGTTGACGCCCGGGATCCGCGCGCGCACGTCCTCCACGCTCTCCAGCGAGAAGCGCCCGTGCACCGAGCAGTGGCCGCGCCAGAGGATCATCTTCGCGTCGCGCAGCCGCTCGGCGGTCAGGCCGCCGTTCGGCTTGTGCGGGTTGTAGACGACGCAGTCGTCGAGCGACATCCCCATGTCCCGCACCGCGGTGTTCCGCCCCAGGTGCTGGTCGGGCAGGAAGAGCACTTTTTCGCCCTGCTCGAAGGCCCACTCCAGGGCACGCTTGGCGTTCGACGACGTGCAGATCGTGCCGCCGTGCTTGCCCGTGAACGCCTTGATGTCCGCGGACGAGTTCATGTACGAGACCGGCACGACCTGCTCGGCGATCCCGGCCTCGGTCAGTACGTCCCAGCACTCGGCGACCTGCTCTGCGGTGGCCATGTCGGCCATGGAGCAGCCGGCCGCGAGGTCGGGCAGGACCACCTTCTGGTCGTCGGAGGTCAGGATGTCCGCCGACTCGGCCATGAAGTGCACACCGCAGAAGACGATGTACTCGGCCTCGGGCCGCGCTGCCGCGTCCCGGGCCAGCTTGAAGGAGTCCCCGGTGACATCCGCGAACTGGATGACCTCGTCGCGCTGGTAGTGGTGGCCGAGCACGAAGACCTTGTCTCCGAGCTTCTCCTTGGCCGCGCGGGCACGCTCCACCAGGTCCGGGTCGGACGGCGAGGGCAGGTCACCGGGACACTCGACACCCCGCTCGCTCCTGGGGTCGGCCTCACGGCCGAGCAACAGCAGGGCGAGGGGCGTCGGCTGTACGTCGAGCTCCTGGGTCTGGGCGGTGGTCACGGCACGCACCCTTTCTGTTCTGCGGCTCGCTTGAATCACCTGGAACGATCAAGCGGAACAAGCCTTTTCGTCGAAATGACGCGATCTATCATAACCGCTTCACGTCACGTTGACGATGCCCATAACGTCGATGTGACGTGAATCCCGATGGTGCTCCGACGGGGTTGTCCACAGGACGTTTTCCGCTCGCAATCGCATGTGCGAGCATGAGGAGGGAGAAAAGAGAACCGAAAGACGCGCGCTCGGCCCGGAATGAATCCGCGGCCCCGTCGGTTGCACCCGTCGGCAAGCAGTCTCCGTACAACCCGGGAGAGAAGCAGATGTCCGTATCGGACGAGACCACCACCGTGAGCGACGGCATCCTCCTGTCGGACGCCGCCGCGGCCAAGGTCAAGGCCCTGCTCGACCAGGAAGGCCGCGACGACCTGGCGCTTCGCGTCGCTGTTCAGCCCGGCGGCTGCTCCGGCCTGCGGTACCAGCTCTTCTTCGACGAGCGCTCCCTCGACGGCGATGTCGTCAAGGAGTTCGGCGGCGTGAAGGTCGTCACCGACCGTATGAGCGCTCCGTACCTGGGTGGCGCCTCCATCGACTTCGTGGACACCATCGAGAAGCAGGGCTTCACGATCGACAACCCGAACGCGTCGGGTTCCTGCGCCTGCGGCGACTCCTTCAACTGAGCCTGAGACCCGTCTGCGGAAGCATCCAGTGACGCAGAAAGGCGGCGCCCCCTCCGACGGGGCGCCGCCTTCGCGCATCCTCGGCCACGCACGAGCCATGTACGCGCGGCCGAGGATCCACGCCTGTGTGCTGCTTGTGGGCTACTTGGCCGGCGTCTTGGGCAGATCCTTCTCCAGCGGCAGCGCCTTGCCGTCCGTGCCGACGACCTCGCGGTCCCCGAGCGGCTCCTTGAGCTCGACCGTCTTGTGGAAGGTCTTGGCAATCATGATGCAGACCTTGCCCTTCCACGGCTTCTCGGTCACCCGGACCGTGACGGTGTCGCCGCTCTCCTTCGCCGACGCCGAGTAGTCGCTGCACACCCCGCCCGTGAAGCGCACGGTCAGCTTCTTGCCGTCCGCGCTGTAGCCCTCGACCTTGACGTCCCGCTCCGTCGGCGCCGTGCTCGGCTCGTCCCCGGGCTCATCCGGCTTCCCCGACTCACTCGGCCGCGGACTCGGCTCGGTCGCGCCGCCACCCGGCTGCTCCGGAGCGGTCAGATACTTCGGCTCGACCGCCGGATGCGTCACCGTGAAGCTTTCCTTGGCCCCCTCGGGCCGTACCTCGAAGAGCCAGGACGGCACCAGCGCCTGCCGTCCGTCCACGAAGTGCGACGCCAGACCGAAGGTGGCGCCTTCGACGACGACCGCGTCGGACTTGGGCCCGGCCTTCGAGGGCGTCCGCTCGCACGGCGCCTCGTTCTTGTCCTTCGTGGGGACGGAGGCGGTGCACCCGCCGATGCCCACGCGCCCGCCGCCCGCTCCGGACTCGTTCAGCAGGTCGAGTGTCTTCCGCGCGCCGAGGACGGGATACGTGTCCCCCTTCACCGGCTTCTTCAACTCGCCGTTGCCGCCCACCACTTGACCGTCCGCGCCGACCTGGACACTGGTCGTCCAGCCGTACGTCGGCAGCCCGCCGAACTCCGGATCGGCGTTCACCACCCGGATGGCGCCCACGAGCTCGCTCACGTCGAGCTTCGCGTCGTCCTGGCCGATCGCCTTGAGGACGGGGGCGGCGGCCTTCTTCGCGGCGTCCACGCTCACCGGATCGCCCTCGGCGTCCGCGGAGCCCTGGGAGTCCTGGGAGCTCTGGGAGTCCTGGGAGCCCTGCGGGTCCTGGGGGGCCTTGGGGGTCCCGCCGCTCGCGCAGACAGTGGTGCTTCGGCAGTCGTCGGTGCCGGGCGCGAAGCGGCTGAACGTCCATATGCCCGGCGCCTTCTTGTTCACCTGGAGACTCGGACCGGAACCGTCCTTGGTGCCCCCGACCTTCCAGGCGTCACCCGCCGCCGTCGGCTTGCCCTCCACATCGAGGGCCTTCGCCAGCGCGGCCACCTCGGCGGCCGTGACCTCGCCCTTCGCGCGGTAGACCGGCGCGGACGAGGGGCCGTCGGGCAGCTTGCCGTCGGCCCGGTACGTCACGCCGTTCGGGTCGGGCTCGCCGGGCGCGATGCCGTTCGTGCCGCTCTCGGTGTAGCCGTCCAGGGCGAGCGGCGGCGGAGTGCCGTCGCCTCCCGGTGTACCGGAGCCGCCCCGGTCGTCGCCGCCACCGGACGCCGTCGTGGCGATGTACGCCCCGCCGCCCCCGATGAGCAGCACGGCGGCCGCGACCGAGGCGACGGCCACCGGGGTACGCCGCCGGCGCGGCCGGACCGCTTCGTCATCGGGTCGCTCGGTGTTCACCGCATCGCTCCTTCTACCGCACCGCGGTCCCATGAGACCCGGCCCCGAACCAGGTCAGGGCACATCAGGGTCGTATCCGGTATCCCCTTTACGGGGGACAGCCATGGGACGCGGCGGGGGAGCGCATGGTTCCCTGCGGGCGCCTTTTCTCCGCGGGCGCCCTCTCCGTGCGGGCGCCTCGCCCTGCGTGCGCCCTTTCTGGTCGCCTCCCTAGTCGCCGTACTCGGACATCGCGTCCAGGAGCCGCGCGGAGGTCTGGGGGACGGTCACGCCGTGGATGAGTGACGGAGACACCGGGCGGGGAGTGATCCGGGCGGGTGCGGTCCAGTGCGGCACCATCCGGGCGCAGTCACCGCGCAGCTCCGCGAGGCCGCCTTCGGGGTCGAGCGGAGCGGGGCCGTGGATCTTGAGGTTCGTCATAACGAAACCGTATGCACCGTGAGCCCTACGAAAAAAGCCCTACTATCGGGTAGTTCTGCCCGGAAGTGGAGGTGGGGATCGACTCGACAGCAGGGGCCGACCCGATAGCGTGAACTGTCAATGCCCCTCCTCGCAGGAGTGTGTTCCTAGCCGTGCGTATCGCAGTCACCGGCTCCATCGCCACTGATCACCTCATGACCTTCCCCGGCCGTTTCTCGGACCAGCTGGTCGCGGACCAGCTGCACACGGTCTCCCTGTCCTTCCTGGTCGACAACCTGGACGTACGCCGGGGCGGCGTGGGCGCGAACATCGCCTTCGGCATGGGCCAGCTCGGCTCCTCGCCGATCCTGGTCGGAGCCGCGGGCGCCGACTTCGACGAGTACCGGGCCTGGCTTGACCGGCACGGCGTCGACACCGAGTCCGTACGTATCTCCGAGGTGCTGCACACCGCGCGCTTCGTCTGCACGACGGACGCCGACCACAACCAGATCGGCTCCTTCTACACCGGTGCCATGAGCGAGGCCCGGCTCATCGAGCTCAAGTCGGTCGCCGACCGCGTCGGCGGGCTCGACCTCGTGCTCATCGGCGCGGACGACCCCGAGGCGATGCTCCGGCACACCGAGGAGTGCCGCTCGCGAAAGATCCCGTTCGCGGCCGACTTCTCCCAGCAGATCGCGCGCATGGGCGGCGACGAGATCAGGATCCTGCTGGACGGGGCGACGTACCTCTTCTCCAACGAGTACGAGAAGGGGCTCATCGAGTCCAAGACCGGCTGGTCGGACGCCGAGATCCTCGCCAAGGTCGGCCACCGCGTGACCACCCTCGGCGCGCGCGGCGTACGCATCGAGGCCGTCGGCCAGGACCCGGTCGAGGTCGGTGTCCCCGAGGAGACGGGGAAGGCGGACCCGACGGGTGTCGGCGACGCGTTCCGCGCGGGCTTCCTCTCGGGCCTGGTCTGGGGTGTCTCGCACGAGCGCGCCGCCCAGGTCGGCTGCATGCTCGCCACGCTCGTCATCGAGACCGTCGGCACCCAGGAGTACGAACTCCGCCGCACCCATTTCCTGGACCGCTTCACCAAGGCGTACGGCCATGAGGCGGCGGCGGAGGTCCAGACGCACCTCGTGTAGGCGGTAGAAGTGTGTGGGGGGGTGGGGCACCGCGCGTACTCCACCCCCCCTCACGTCACCCGCTCACGACAGCCGCCGCACCACGTACGCCGCGCCCCGCTCCTCCGGCTCCTCCCCGACGTACTCCTGCCCCCGCATCGCGCACCACGCCGGGATGTCCAGGCGGGCCGCCTCGTCGTCGGAGAGGACGCGGATCGTTCCGCCGGGGGGTACGTCGCCGATCACCTTGGCGAGCTCGATGACCGGGATGGGGCAGCGCTTGCCCAGGGCGTCCACGACGAGGGTGTCCTCGGCGGCGGGCGCCTTCGGTGCGTGGACCGGCGCGCCCAGCTTCTCGCGGACCGCCGAGACCACGCCCGGCAGCACCTCCAGGAAGCGATCCACGTCCTCCGAGGGTGTGCCCGGCGGCAGTGACACCCGGACGTTGCCCTCGGTCAGCACCCCCATGGCCTTCAGGACATGGCTGGGCGTCAGCGTGCTGCTGGTGCAGGACGATCCGGACGACACGGAGAAACCCTCGCGGTCCAGCTCGTGCAGCAATGTCTCTCCGTCGACATAGAGACAGGAGAAGGTGAGCAGGTGGGGGAGCCGGCGCACCGGGTCGCCCACCACCTCGACATCCGGGACCAGTTCCGGCACCCGCGCACGGATCCGGTCCGTCAGTTCCCGCAGACGGGCCGACTCGGCGGCCGCCTCCGCGCGTACGGCACGCAGTGCGGCCGCCGCGGCGACGATCCCCGGGATGTTCTCGAAGCCGGGAGCACGTCCCGACTCCCGTTCGTCGACGGGGCCTTGAGGGGCGTACCGAACTCCCTTGCGTACGACGAGAAGTCCGACACCGGGTGGTCCGCCCCATTTGTGGGAACTGCCCGTCAGGAGGGACCAGTCGCCCTCGACCGGCCCCCAGGCCAGCGACTGCGCCGCGTCGACCAGGAGGGGTACACCCGCCTCGCGGCATGCGGCGGCGACCGCGGCGACCGGCTGCTCCGTGCCCACCTCGTGGTTGGCCGACTGGAGGCAGGCGAGCGCGGTGTCGGGACGGAAGGCGGCGGCGTACGCGTCGGAGGAGACCGCGCCCGTGCGTGAAACGGGCACTTCGGTCACCGAGCCGCCCTCGGCCTGGTGGACCGAGGCCGCGTGAAGCACAGAAGAGTGTTCGACGGCGGACACGATCAGGTGGCGTCCGACTCGGCGGCGCCCGGCCAGCGCCCCGGTGATCCCGGAGTGGACGGCCCGTGTACCGGAGGAGGTGAAGACCAGCTCGTCCGGGCGGCAGCCCACCGAGTCGGCGGCCGCCTCGCGCGCCGCGTCGAGCAGCAGCCGGGCGCGTCGGCCCTCGCGGTAGAGGCGGGCGGGGTCGGCCCACCCCTCGTCGAGCGAGGCCTGCAGGGCCTGCCGGGCGACGGGGTGCAGGGGGGTGGAGGAGGCGGCGTCGAAGTAGGACACATCCCCAACGCTAGCGCTCCGCTGGGGGTGGGGTACGGGGGTGGGGCGCGTTGTTCGTACGGAAGGTGCGGGTTGTTCGTGGCTGGTCGCGCCCACGCGGCGGAGCCGCATATGTCGCTGCCCCGCGCCCCTTACGGGGGCGCTGTTGGAGCCGCGTGGTGTCATGGCATTCCGTGTGCGGAATGGGTTGGTCCGGCTCTTTGAGGAGTCGGGCGGCGCGTTGGGTACCCTCCCCGCGTGACCTCAAATTGCGTCCAGTAGGGTTTGGTCCGCATAAACATCCAAACCCCTGCCCGACGCAGGGCGGCGACCGACCAGCGAGAAGGCCGCAGCCAACAGCGCGGGCGAGACTCTCGGGAAGGCGCTACGTGAGTCCCAACGGCTCCGACCGCTCGCCGCGGCGCCCGATGCGGCGGAAGCTGCTGCAGGCACTGACTGCGGGCCTGGTCCTGGCGACCGCCACCGGTTGCACATACAAGGATTTCCCCCGCCTTGGTATGCCCACCCCCACCACGGAAGAGGCTCCGCGAATCCTCTCCCTGTGGCAGGGTTCATGGGCGGCCGCACTCGCCGTCGGCGTGCTCGTGTGGGGCCTGATCCTGTGGAGCGTCATCTTCCACCGGCGAAGCCGCACCAAGGTCGAGATCCCCCCACAGACCCGGTACAACATGCCGCTCGAGGCGCTGTACACCGTGGTCCCGCTCATCATGGTCTCGGTGTTCTTCTACTTCACCGCGCGGGACGAGGCGAAACTCCTCGACACCGCCAAGAAGCCGGACGTCACGGTCAACGTGGTCGGCTTCCAGTGGAGCTGGTGCTTCAACTACGTCGAGAACGTGCCAGGTTCCACCGGTGACGCGAAGACCGACAAGAACCTGGACGCGATCCCGAACAAGTGGAAGAACCAGTTCCCGGCCAACGCGGGCGGCGTCTACACCTGCGGCACCCCCGGTGAGCGGAACCCGCAGACCAACAACCCCGGCCCGACCCTCTGGCTCCCCAAGGGCAAGACGGTCCGCTTCGTCCTCACCTCGCGTGACGTCATCCACTCCTTCTGGGTGGTGCCGTTCCTGATGAAGCAGGACGTCATCCCGGGCCACACCAACGCCTTCCAGGTGACCCCCAACCGTGAGGGCACCTTCCTGGGCAAGTGCGCCGAACTGTGCGGCGTCGACCACTCCCGGATGCTCTTCAATGTGAAGGTCGTCTCTCCCGAGCGCTACGAGGCCCACCTCAAGGAGCTCGCCGAGAAGGGCCAGACCGGTTACGTCCCGGCCGGCATTGAGCAGACGGAAGCCGAGAAGAACCGGGAGACGAACCAACTGTGAGCATCCTCAACGAACCTCAGGGTGCCGCCGCGGCTGAAGACTCGTACGAGAACGAGCTGCCGGTGCGGCGCAAGCAGCCCGGTAACGTCGTGGTCAAGTGGCTCACCACCACGGACCACAAGACGATCGGCACGCTGTATCTGGTCACGTCGTTCGCGTTCTTCGTCATCGGCGGCGTGATGGCCCTGCTGATGCGTGCCGAGCTGGCCCGTCCGGGCAACCAGCTCATGACGAACGAGCAGTTCAACCAGGCGTTCACGATGCACGGCACGATCATGCTGCTGATGTTCGCGACGCCGCTGTTCGCCGGCTTCACCAACTGGATCATGCCGCTGCAGATCGGCGCTCCGGACGTCGCCTTCCCCCGGCTGAACATGTTCGCCTACTGGCTGTACCTGTTCGGCTCGACGATCGCGGTCGGCGGCTTCCTCACCCCGCAGGGCGCGGCCGACTTCGGCTGGTTCGCCTACTCCCCGCTGTCCGACGCGGTCCGCTCACCGGGCATCGGCGCCGACATGTGGATCATGGGTCTGGCGTTCTCCGGCTTCGGCACCATCCTCGGCGCGGTCAACTTCATCACTACCATCATCTGCATGCGCGCCCCGGGCATGACCATGTTCCGCATGCCGATCTTCGTGTGGAACGTGCTGCTGACCGCCGTGCTGGTGCTGCTCGCCTTCCCGGTGCTGGCCGCCGCGCTGTTCGCGCTGGAGGCGGACCGCAAGTTCGGCGCACACATCTTCGATGCGGCCAACGGCGGCGCGCTGTTGTGGCAACACCTCTTCTGGTTCTTCGGCCATCCAGAGGTGTACATCATCGCCCTGCCGTTCTTCGGGATCATCTCCGAGGTGATCCCGGTCTTCTCCCGCAAGCCGATGTTCGGCTACACCACCCTGGTCGCCGCGACGATCGCGATCGCCGGTCTGAGTGTGACGGTGTGGGCGCACCACATGTACGTCACCGGCGGGGTGCTGCTGCCGTTCTTCTCCTTCATGACGTTCCTCATCGCCGTGCCCACGGGTGTGAAGTTCTTCAACTGGATCGGCACCATGTGGAAGGGGTC
>NZ_VBZC01000097.1:9697-23832 GCF_005786655.1 Streptomyces montanus | reverse complement strand
GCTCCGGCCGGCGCCGCGGCACGGGCCTCGGCGAGGCCCCGGCCGCCGAGCCGCGGGACACCACACCCGCCGCCGGCGCCCCTGCCGCCGCGGCGGAGGATCCCGCGGGGCCCGAGATTTCAGAGGTCCTTCGCAAGTTCCGGCGCGACCGGCGGCACAAGATGCTGGGCGGTGTGTGCGCGGGGCTCGGGCGGCAGTGCGACATGGACCCGGTCATCTTCCGCATCGGGCTCGCGGTGCTCTCGGCGACCGGCGGCCTGGGCCTCCTCTTCTACGGCTTCGCCTGGCTGTTCGTCGCATACGACGACGAGGACGAGAACGAGGTGCGCAAGCTGCTCACCGGCCGGGTGGACGGCCAGGCGCTGACGGCCGTGCTCTTCGCGCTGGTCGGCTGCGGGGTGTTCCTGTCGATGCTGAGCAACGGCGGGGTGATCAGCTTCGCCGCGATACTCGCGTTGCTCCTCGCGGGCGCCGGGTACTGGTCGCGGCAGCGCGGCGCCCTCGACCCCGACCCGCTCGCCGCACAGGCGGCGGCCGACGCGCCCCCGGAGGCACAAGCCCCGCCCGTCCCCGCCTCCTTCCCCTCCTGGTGGCGCGACCCGATCGTCAAGGACGGCACGTATGTGGGCGGCACGGGCTACCTGTGGGGCCCCGGGGACGCCCGGGACCGGGACATCGCGGCGACGCTCGACCCCGCGCAGGGCGACTACGGCAAGGACATCCGCGCGCGGGAGCCGAAGGCGCGCGGCCCCCGCTGGATCGGCGGTTGGGTCTTCCTGCTCGCCCTTCTGGCGGGCGCCCTCGGCACCGGCTCGACCTGGGACGACCACGCCCTGGGCACCAGTCTCCAGGCCGGCCTCGCCGGTGCGCTCATCGTCCTCGGCCTGGGCATCGCGATCAGCGCGTTCCTGGGGCGTACGGGAGCGGGGTCGATCTTCCTCGCGGTCATCACGGCGGGACTGCTGGCCGGCTCGGCGGCACTGCCGAAGGACATCAGCACGCACTGGGTGCGCACGGACTGGACGCCCACCGCGATGGCGGACGTCCAGAGCGCGTACGACCTCGGCACCGGCGTCGGCACATTGGATCTGACCCGGCTCGACCTCCCCAAGGGCCGGACCGTGACGACGAACGCCGAGGTGGGCATGGGGCGCCTCGAAGTCGTCGTGCCCCGCGACGCGACCGTGAACCTGACCATCGACGTGGGGGTCGGCGACATCCAGCTGCCCGGCGACGACAAGAAGGACGTGGACGTGGCCCCCGACAAACACCGGCAGCTGACCCTGAAGCCCACCGGCGACACCAAGAACGGCGGCACGCTCGACCTCACCCTCCAAGTCGGCGTCGGACAAGCGGAGGTGACCCGTGCTGCGTCATGACGTCCAGCCCGGCCGACTGATCGCGGGCTCCTTCCTCACCCTCGCGGGTGTCATCTACGCCGGCGACGCGGGCGGCCTCTGGGAGACCCCTTGGTTCGCGGTCATTCCTCTCGTCACCGGCGGCCTGTTCCTGGCGGCGGTCGCGGGCACCCTGACCCATGCGATACGCCTCCGGCGCAGGCGTTCGGCTTCCCGGAGCACGTCCACACCGGGTCGGCCACGCCGCCCGGCCTGACACCGGACCGGGCCTAAGCGAGACCGCCCGTGGCCCGGATGTTCTGGCCGGTGATCCAGCGGCTGTCCTGGCCGGCCAGGAACGCCACCACGTCGGCGATGTCGGACGGCTGCCCGAGCCGGCCGAGCGGCGTCAGCTGCACGACCATGTCCAGCGCCTCCTTCGGGTTGGTGCCGCGCAGCAGATCGGTGTCGGTGGCACCCGGAGACACCGTGTTGACGGTGATGCCGCGCGGTCCGAGTTCCACCGCCGCCGCCGCGGTCAACTGCTCCAGGGCGCCCTTGCTGATCATGTACGGGGCGATGCCCCGTGCGGCCCGGTGGGTGTTGAGCGTGGAGATGTTGACGATGCGCCCGCCGTCGGGCATGTGCCGGGCCGCGTACCGTACGGTCAGGAAGGCGGCCTTCAGGTTGACCGTCAGCACGCGGTCGTACAGCTCCTCGTCGATGTCGGCCAGGGGCGTCGGCGTGAAGTTCAGGGCCGCGTTGTTGACCAGGATCTCCACGCCGCCCGACCGGCTCTCTGCCGCGGTCTCCATCAGCTGCTCCGCCGCCCCGGCCTCCGCAAGGTCCAACCGCACCGCCCGCGCGCTGCCGCCCGCGTTCTCGACGGCGCGAACGACGTCTTCCGCGGCCTCGGAGCTGCTGGCGTAGTTGAACACCACCTCGGCCCCGTCGCGGGCGAGGCGTTCCACGATTCCCCGTCCGATGCCCCGCGACCCCCCGGTGACGACCGCGGTCCTGCCTTTCAGCCCTGCCATGTCGGTGTGTCCTCCACGCTCCGTGATGATCCGGCACACCGAACCTACCGCCGCGGTAACGGCTATGACGGGGCGTCAGCGGACACAGGGGACTCCAGGAGCGTGCGCGGCCCGAGGCGTCGACGCCTCAGTAGGCTCCCACCCGCTGCCTTCGGCGTGCTCGGATCCTCGCGTCGATCGAGAACACCGATGCTCCGGCGAGGACGAGGGGGAGCCAGGCCATCAGGTAGGCGAGGTCGTTGCCGTAGTAGTACGGATCCGACTGCCAGCTCACGGTGAGCCAGAGGCTGAGGGAGATCAGGGCGCCACCGAACGCGGCGAGCCGGCCGAACAGGCCGATCAGGGTGCCGATGCCGACGGCGAGTTCACCGGCGGCGATGGCGTAGCCGAAGCCGACGGGGTTCTTCAGGGCCAGGTCCACGAGGGCCGGGATCGCCGAGGAGTCGCGTACCGCGCGCATCATGTCGCCGACGGAACCGGAACCGGCCTCGGACAGGAACGCGCTGTCGGTGATCTTGTCGAGCCCCGCGTAGATGAAGGTGACACCGAGGAAGACACGCAGGGGAAGCAGGGCGTACCGCGTGGCGGTGTCCCTCCAGTCCCCTCCTCCGTCGTCCAGGTAACCGGAGTGCGTGTCCATGCGCATGCTGTGGGTCATCGCCCTCGGCCGCCTCTCACCCGCCGTACAGTTCACCCCTCAACAGAAGATACGTGCGGCAGAGCTCGACGGCTCAGGACGGGGGCGAACTTTTTCTGCCAGGTTTTTCCCTCCCCCAGCCGGCCCCTTCCCGAAACGGGAGCTTCCGTTCCCAGACCCCCATGGGCGAACCCATCGCCCCATAATGTGCGTATGGCCGAGATCATCCAGCGTGACGGGACCTGGGCCTTCGACGGCAGCACGGTCCGGATCACGCCGGGACTCCACCGCTCCGTACCGCTGTTCCGGCAGACCTACGGAGAGGTCGCCGTGCCGCTCGAAGCGGTCGCAAGCGTCGTCTACGAGCCCGAACGCAAACGCGGCCGCCTGCGCCTGAGGCTCCGTGAGGGCGCCGACCCGCTGCTTCAGGCGACCGGCGGGCGCCTTCCCGACGCGGCCGACCCGTACCGGCTGACGGTGGACATCGACCGCTCGGGCGTCGCCGAGTACGTCGCCGAGGAGATACGCCGCGCCCTGCTCCTCGAGCAGATCCCCAAGGAAGCCGCGAAAGAATACCTGCTGCCGGGCCCTCCCGTGCCGGTGTCCGTCCGCTCCAGCGACGGCACGGTGTCGTTCGACGGCATCCAGGTTCGTATCGACTGGAGCGAGTCCTCGGACCGCGTGAAGCGGGCGACGGGCCCGCGCATCATCGACCTGCCGGATCTCGTGCAGGTGGAGTGGCTTCCCAACTCCGGTTACGAGGACGGCTTTCTGCGCTTCATGACCCGCGAGACGGTGTTCTCCAAACTCCCGCCGGAGAAGGACCCGTTCGCCCTGGACCTGTGGGGCAGCGCCCGCCGCGATCTGCTCACGGCGCTCGTCGCCACCGCGGTCACCGCGCGCCTCCCCCATCCGTCCACCCGCACCGGCGAGTACGTTCTCCCTGCTCCGCCGCGCCTCCCGGCGGCGGCCCGGGACGCCGTACCGCCCCAGCGCCGGCGCCCGTCCCTGGCCGAGGCCGGGTCCGAGCCCGAGGACCATGACGTACTTCTGCGCCGGCTGAGGGAGTTGGGTGAGCTGCACCGCGACGGCGTGCTGACGGACGAGGAGTTCGCGGCGACGAAGGCCGCCGTACTGCGCGGATTCTGAGCCACCACGTGATCCACCACGGGCCACCGTCCGCCCGAACCGGGAGCTGCCACGGCCGGCCGGCCGTGACGCGCGCTCAGGACAGCAGATCCGGCTCGCTCCGGCTGATGTCCTGCCACAGCGGCTGATAGTTGATCCACGCCACCAGGTCACCGCCGAGCTGTTCACGCGTCGCCACCGCCTGGCGGTGGTCGATGAGGAGCGGCCGGCCCGCCGCGCGGGCGGTGAGCTGGACCTGGCAGGAGCGTTCCATGGACAGGAACCACCAGGCCGCCGCGTCGACCGAGTCGCCGACGGTCAGCAGGCCGTGGTTGCGCAGCACGAGCGCCTTGCGGGAGCCGAGCGCGGTGGCGATCCGCCGCCCTTCCTCGGCGTCCACGGCGACACCTGTGTATGCGTCATACAGCGCGTGATCCTCGTAGAAGGCACAGCTCTCCTGCGTGATCGGATCCAGCAGGTCGCCGAGCGCGGCCACGGCGCGTCCGTGCACCGAGTGGCAGTGGGCGACCGCGACGACGTCCGGGCGGGCGGCATGCACCTGGGCGTGCACGGTGAACGCCGCCTGATTGACGTGATAGCGCCCCTCGACCACCTGCCCCTCCCCGTTGGCCATCACCAGGTCGCCGACGGTGACATGCTTGAAGGGCATGCCGAACGGGTTGACCCAGAAGCAGTCGCTGAACTCCGGGTCGCGCGCGGTGATATGGCCGGAGACCCCGTCCTCGAAACCGAACCGCCCGAAGATCCGCAGCGCCCCCGCGAGCCGCTCCTTGCGGTGCCGCCGCTCGTCCTCGAGCGAATCGTGCATGGGCGGCATGGCGAATCGCAGCTGATCGGTGGGTAGGGGCAGGGGCGGCGTGGGCCCGGGCATATGTCCTCCAGCCCAGAGGTACGGACATCTTTACGGGCCGGAAGTTACCGTCGGTCCGCGCAGGAGAACAGTCATGTTCGTGAAGAGAGTGCGCAACCGTTGTGCGAGGTCGTTTGTCTGGCCTGAGGGACACCGACTGAGCGGTCGGGCCAGAGAGAATCCGGGCCGTCAAGACGGTCAAAACGTGCTGCACACGAAGCAGTCGGGCCATGAGGGACATGAGGAAAGGGAAGCCACATGAGAGGAGTCATGAACAGAACCGAGCGCCGGATCGCCGAGATGCTCCGGCAGATCGCCACCCGTGACGTCGTCGTACTGGACGACCTCGGAGGTTCGGCACACAGGCTGGCCGCGCTCACCTACATCGCCGTGCAGTACGGGTTCCGGTACGGGGAGGCGAGCAGGCAGGGCCAGACGCTCCAGGTCCACCTGATCCGCGACACCCGCCCCGAGGCACGCGAGCGGGGCACGGCGGCGCTCAGCCGGCTGGCGGCGGGCCGTACGCCGGGAATGCGCCCCGGCACCCTCAAGCCCTTGCCGGACGCGGCCCCCGCGGTCGGGCTGCTCAAGGCGCGTATCGAGTTCGACTGCCTGGACGACGACCTGGACTGGCGCCGCAAGGCCGCCTTCATGAGCGCCAGCGCGGTCCTGATGGCGCTGCTGCTGATACCCGCCGGCTGGAGGGCGTCGCTCTCCGCGAGCGCCGCCATGGCCGCGGTGTTCGCGGTCTTCCTGCGCCTTGAGGTCGTCCGCAAGGACCGGCTCGCGCGACGGCTGCGAGCGGCCGGGATGCTCTGAGGACACAAGAGGCACCCGGATCACCGGGACACCCAGACACTCGGACAGCCACATACCCCGGATACCCGACAGAAGATGTCGGGTATCGGCTTCAGACTCGTCCTATGACGTCGAACTGGGCAGCCTTCACCGCCGCCGAACCCGATCTCGCCAAGACGGTCGAGGAACGCTTCAGCGCCTTCACCCACCACACCCTCGCGACCCTCCGCAAGGACGGCTCACCACGCACCACCGGGCTCGAAGTCCGTTTCCTGAATGGCGAGTTGTGGCTCGGCATGATGCCGAACTCGCGCAAGGCGCTGGACCTGCACCGCGATCCGCGCTTCGCGCTCCAGGCCAACCCAGGGTCCGGGACGGAGATGGCGGGCGGTGACGTACGGATCGCGGGCCGGGCCGTCGAGGTGACGGATCCCGAGACGGTGGCCCGGTACGCGCAAGAGGTGGAACCGCCGGAGCAGTTCCACCTCTTTCGCACCGAGCTGACGGAGGTCGTACGGACCTACGTCGAGGACGACACGTATCTGGTCGTCGAGATCTGGAAGCCTGGCGAGCCGGTGCGCACCGTCAGGCGGAAATGATCCGGGGAGCCGCCGGGAACGTGACGGCCGAGGTCACTCCCACTCGATCGTCCCCGGCGGCTTGCTCGTCACGTCGAGCACGACGCGGTTGACGTCCGCGACCTCGTTCGTGATCCGGGTCGAGATCCTCCCGAGCACGTCGTACGGGAGGCGTGACCAGTCGGCGGTCATGGCGTCCTCGCTCGACACCGGTCGCAGCACGATCGGGTGACCGTAGGTCCGGCCGTCGCCCTGGACGCCGACCGACCGCACGTCCGCGAGCAGCACGACCGGGCACTGCCAGATGTCGCGGTCGAGGCCCGCAGCGGTCAGCTCCTCGCGGGCGATGGCGTCGGCCTCGCGGAGCAGGTCGAGGCGTTCCTTCGTCACCTCACCCACGATGCGGATACCGAGGCCCGGGCCCGGGAACGGCTGGCGCTGGACGATCTCGTCCGGCAGGCCGAGCTCCTGGCCGACCATCCGGACCTCGTCCTTGAAGAGCTTGCGCAGCGGCTCGATCAGCTGGAACTCGAGGTCCTCGGGGAGCCCGCCCACGTTGTGGTGGGACTTGATGTTGGCCGTGCCCGTACCACCACCGGACTCGACCACGTCCGGGTAGAGGGTGCCCTGGACCAGGAACTCGACGGCCTCGTCGGAGCCGCTCGCCTCGGCGATGATCTCCACCTGCGCCTGCTCGAAGACCCGGATGAACTCGCGCCCGATGATCTTCCGCTTCTCCTCGGGGTCCGAGACACCCTTGAGCGCGGTGAGGAACCGCTCCTCCGCGTCCACGACCTTCAGCTGTACGCCGGTCGCGGCCACGAAGTCCTTCTCGACCTGCTCGGTCTCACCCTTGCGCATCAGACCGTGGTCGACGTACACGCAGGTCAGCTGGGAGCCGATGGCCTTCTGTACGAGGGCCGCGGCGACCGCGGAGTCCACACCGCCGGAGAGCCCGCAGATGGCGCGCTTCGTACCGACCTGCTCACGGATCGCGGCGACCTGCTCCTCGATCACGCTGCCGGTCGTCCAGGACGGGGTCAGGCCCGCGCCCCGGTAGAGGAAGTGCTCCAGGACCTGCTGGCCGTGCGTGGAGTGCATGACCTCGGGGTGGTACTGGACGCCGTAGAGCTTCTTCTCATCGTTCTCGAAGGCGGCGACCGGGACGACGTCCGTGGACCCGGTGACGGTGAAGCCCTCGGGGGCCTCGCTGCACGCGTCGCCGTGGGACATCCACACCGACTGCTCGTCCGGGGTGCCCTCGAAGAGGGTGGAGCCGGACTTGGAGACGTGCAGCTGCGTACGGCCGTACTCGCGGGCGCCCGTGTTGTCGACGGTGCCGCCGAGGGTCGTCGCCATCAGCTGGAAGCCGTAGCAGATGCCGAAGACGGGGACACCGGCCTCGAACAGGGCGCGGTCGACGCTCGGGGCGTGTTCCGCGTACACCGACGAGGGGCCGCCGGAGAGGATGATCGCCGCCGGGTTCTTGGCGAGCATCTCGGCGACCGGCATGGTGCTCGGCACGATCTCGCTGTAGACCCGGGCCTCGCGGACTCGGCGGGCGATGAGCTGGGCGTACTGCGCACCGAAGTCGACGACCAGGACGGTGTCGGGGGTGGCGGCAGCGGGGTTCGCTGATGGCACGGGTTGCCTTCCGGCGGTTTAGCGGGGATCTGTGCTGCCGATTCTAACGGGGACTGTGGGAGGGGGGCCCGCGGCAGGGTTTTTCGCCCCCGCCGCCCCTACCCATTCCCATCCCCTGGGGCTCCGCCCCAGACCCCGCTCCTCAAACGCCGGAGGGGCTGACATACCCGGCCCGTCCGGCGTTTGAGGACGAGGCCGCCAGGCCGATACGGGGGTCTGGGGGCGGAGCCCCCAGGAACGGGATGGGACGGGTAGGGGCGGCGGGGGCGAAAAACCCTTAGGCCCCAGCCCCCAAGGACCGGCCATCTCACGATCCGAACCAGACTTGGAGTGGACCCGCCGGGCGGGCATACTGCCCGCATGCTCAAGCACCAGACCTTCGTCTTTACCTATGGCAACCGGCCCACCGGCTGCCATGGTCGTGCTGCTTGAGCAACTGACAAGCGACTTCCCAGGCGCCCCGGGCCGACAAGGCCCGGGGCGCCTGGCGTATCCGGACCTTGCCGCCCCGGGGCAGCCCTCCGAAACCGAAGAGGAGCCCCACCCATGGCTGACGTACTCGACAAGACCGGCGCCCGTACCGACGAGGCCGCCGATGTGATCACCGGTGCCCGAGAGCGCATCGACGCACTCGACGACCGGATCATCGGCCTCGTACAGGAACGCATGGCCGTCTCGGCCGTCGTCCAGGACGCACGGATCGCCTCCGGCGGCCGACGGGTGAACCTGTCGCGCGAGATGGAGATCCTCGGCCACTACAGGGAGGCGCTGGGCAAGCCGGGCACGTCGCTGGCGATGACGCTGCTGGAGCTGTGCCGGGGCCGCATCTGAGTCCGGCGCACGCACGTACCCACGCCCCTCACCCGTACGGCGCGTGACCGCTCGCAATGGGCTTCGTTGGTCCCGATGTCCGTGCCAGCCAGGGGCGGGCCCGAACAACCACGCGTGGCTCCGCTGGAGCGAGATGAGGCGTGCGGACGTGCGTCGTGGGACCTCGCTCCGGCAGAAGTGACCGGACGGCAGGGGACAGCAGCCCGGTCACGCAAGAGAAGGTCGGCTCCGGGGACGCCCGGAGCCGACCTGCGGAATCCGTGCCAGGGCGGTCGAAACGGTTGCGGAGGCCGCGGCCCATCAAGCACGATGCGTAGGGCAGCCAAATCGAACAGCACCCGGTCCCGACGCAGACAACCGCATTGCATCGCCTCACTGCCAATGGTCTACACCACGCACGCTCCCCACGTGCGCCGGGGCGGAGACCCGTGGACGTCTGAACCATCCGCACCACCGGAACCACCGCACCACCCGAACCACCGAAAGCACCGGAACCAGCGGCGCTACCCCCCGGCGCCGCTCCCCAGGCACCGACGCTGCCCTGACGTCGGTGCTGACCAAGGAGGGCCCCGCGGATCCGTCCCGCGGGGCCCTTCGCCTGCCTGGACTCACAGCTACTTGCCTGGGCTCACCGCTTCTCCGGTTTCTCCAATTTCTTCAGCTTCTCCATTTGCGCCTCGATGATCACGGACGGGATCTTGACCTTGTCCGGGTCCGACACGGCCATCGTGCTGAAGGCCACCACGGTCGTCCCGCTCCGTACGACGGTGAAGGCCGCCGGCGCCTTCAGGCCCTCGATCGACGTCATCAGTCGGTACGCGACGGCTTCGTCGCCGAGCTCCGGGTCGGCCGACGGCTTGACCCCGGTGTACTGGTAGCCGGTGTGCTTGTACGCGGTGCATTTCTTCGCCGCCGTCCGCAGCCCGGAGAGCACCTTGTCGGCGTCGCCCTTCGTGTACGACAGCAGCGTGAGCGAGGTCGTCGAGGCATCTTGTGCGTCGTTTGCGGCGAACGTGCGGCCGAGGGACGCCTCCGAGGTCGGGTTCGTCGTATAGAGGAACATGTCCGCCATCGGCTGGCACGCGGCCGGGTGTGCGGGAACGGAGTCCTTGACGATGTCCGCCGCGGGCATCTCCGCGACCTGGAAGCCCTTGACGTCGCCCGTCGCGAGTGCGGCCTTCTTCAGCTGAGCCTTGGTCAGGGGCGCGTCCTGACCTCGCTCCCGATCCCGATCCCGCTCCCGATCCCGCTCCGGCTTCTGCGCGGTCTCCTCAGCGGACTCCTCGGTCGGCTCCTCCACGGGCTCCTTCGCGTCGTCGGCCGCCCGCGCGGCTCCCTTCGACGGTTTCTTCTCGGCGTCGCTGCCATCCTCGCCGCCCCCGCCGCCTCCCCCGCACGCCGCGGTGCATCCCAGGGCGACCACGGCCGATGCGGCCGCCATGATCCGCGACACCTTTGCCTTCACGTTCCCCACCTTCGTGACCTTCGTTCTCCACGAGCCGCACCCGGCCGTCCGTGCCGGATGCCTCAAAGCCTGCCCGGTCAAGTGCGCGCCGCTCGACGGGCTCAATGTGGCGCACGCCACATGAGGATTCTGTGAATGCAGCTACAACCATTCACCACTGTCCCGTGTCTCACTTGCGGAACCTACGGCCACACCCGCGGCCCCCACACGCGGCGGTCTCCACTACTCGTACCGCCACGCCGCGGTACGCCGGACTTTCTGAGGTCTTGATGAAGCTTCGCCGTGCCATGGCCGCAGCGGCCGCGACGGCCGTCATAGCACCACTCGCACTGCTTTCGGCCGCACCGTCCGCGTTCGCCACCGAATCGGAGTCGCCGTCGCCGACTGCGTCCGAGACCGCGACCGGGACGCCCACCCCGTCCGCGTCCGCGAGCGCCACCGACACGTCCAGCCCGACGGCTGCCCCCACCAGCGAGATCCCCTCGTCCACGGCGTCCCCGTCCGCGTCCGCATCCGCGACCGAGAGCGCGTCCGGGTCGCCCACGGCCAGCACGACGCCCGAGCCGAGCGAGGACCCGGGCGACCCGGACGTCCCGTTCTGCGAGGACCTGGACGAGAACTTCGGCGATGCCAAGGTCTCCGCGGACATCAAGGGCCTGCCCGGCAAGATCGTCGCGGGCGACGGCTTCCACTCCTTCAACCTGGTCGTCACCAACGACTCGAAGGCCGACATCAGCGGCGTCGCCTTCTACGCCGAGATCGAGAACTACGAGCTCGACGAGGCGAAGTTCCTGAGCCCGTACGTCAACCTGCAGTTCAAGAACCCCGAGTCGGGCAAGTGGGAGCGCATCGGCGACGAGTCCTGGGCCGGTGACTACTTCTTCTTCGTCGAGAAGCTGAAGGCGAAGGCCAGCGAGAAGGTCGACCTGCGCGTCAGCATCGACGCCAAGGCCCCCGCCGGCGACGCCTACTCCTTCGGCTCGGGCGCCTACCTGGACAACATCAAGGGCCAGGACTGCATCGCCGAGGGCTGGGCCCAGTACGACTTCGAGGTCCTGAAGGCCGGCTCCACGAACCCGAACCCGGGCGAGGCCGAGCCGACTGACAAGGGCCCCAAGGACTCCGTGAAGAAGCCGCAGGGCAGCGTCTCCGACCTGCCGACGGGCAACCTCGCCGAGACCGGCTCCAGCTCCGCCCTGCCGATGGTCGGCCTCGTCGGCGGTGTCGCCCTCGTCGCCGGTGCGGGCGCCGTGTTCGCCGTGCGCCGCCGCAAGGCCGGCAGCGACGCGTAAGGCTCGATGCTGACGCGTAAGGCGTAACGCTTTGAAGGACCTGCGCTCGGAGGGGGGCGCAGGTCCTTCGTCTTTCCCGGAGTGCGGGTCCTTTTTCCCGGACGGGTACGTGCCGGGGTTACTCCTTCGGCGGCACCGCCGGCATCCCCAGGAACGGCAGCTTCAGCGCGCCGAAAGCGTCCGCGGGGACGGCGGGCGACCGGGGCTCGACCGGCTTCAGTCGCTCGTACGCGGCCCCCGGCGCCGGACGCGGGTCCGCCTCGCCCTTGTTGGGCCAGTACGACATGGCGCGCTCGGCCTGGGCGGTGATGGTCAGGGACGGGTTGACGCCCAGGTTCGCGGAGACCGCGGCGCCGTCGACGACCGAGATGCCCGGATGCCCGAACAGCCGGTGGTACGGGTCGATGACGCCCTCGTCGGCGGACGCGCCGATCGGGCAGCCGCCGAGGAAGTGTGCCGTGAGCGGCGTGCCCATCAGCTCGCCCACGTTGCTGCCCGCGAAGCCGTTGATCTCCGCGGCGATCGCCGAAGCGGCCTCGGAAGCCGCCCTGATCTGCTTGGGGTTGGGCGCGCCGTGTCCCTGCCGGGCTGTCAGCAGGCCTTTGCCTGCGCCCTTCGGCTTCAGATACGTCGTCAGGGAGTTGTCGAGTGACTGCATGACGAGGCCGATGATGGTGCGCTCCGACCAGCGGCGGTTGGAGAGGGAGCGGGCCACCAGCAAGGGGTGCCGTGCCGCGTGGGCCAGCCAGCCGAGAACCCTCGACGACCGCTCCGCGTACGGGACCTGGACGATGGACAGGCCGCCCATCGAGTTCGAGCCCCTGCCGTAACGGACCGGCTCGATATGGGTGTTCTCGTCGGGGTGGATCGAGGACGTGATCGCGACCCCGCGGGTGAAGTCGACCTTCGCCTCACCGGTGACCTTGCGGTAGCGCCGGTTGTCGGTCTGCGCGCCGACCAGGGCCTCGGAGTTGGTGCGGGTCAGCTCGCCCAACCTGCCGGAGACGTACGGCAGTTGGCCGCCCGCCTTCATGCGGTGCAGCAGGGTCTGCGTGCCGTACGTACCGGCCGCGAGGACGACCCGGCGGGCCTTGAAGATCCGCCCCTCGCCCTTGCCCTTCTTGTCGGTCGGGAGGGTGGCGACGGCGTACCCGCCCTGTGAGTCGTCCGTGAGCGAGACGACCGTCGTCATCGGGTGGACCACCGCGCCCGCCTTCTCGGCGAGGTAGAGGTAGTTCTCGACCAGGGAGTTCTTCGCGCCGTGCCGGCAGCCGGTCATGCACTCGCCGCACTCGGTGCAGGCCTTGCGGGCCGGGCCGGCGCCGCCGAAGTACGGGTCGGCGACCTGCTGTCCGGGGCCGGCCTTCGCCGTGCCCTCGGCGTCCTCGCCGTCACCGAAGAAGACACCGACCGGCGCCAGGTGGAACGTGTCGCCCACGCCCATCCGTTCGGCGGCCGCCTTGAGGTGGACGTCGGACGGCGTCATCGTGGGGTTGAGCCGTACGCCGAGCATCCGCCGGGCCTGGTCGTAGTACGGCTTCAGCTCCTCCTGC
The DNA here is from genome assembly GCF_005786655.1 of Streptomyces montanus. NCBI lineage: Bacteria > Bacillati > Actinomycetota > Actinomycetes > Kitasatosporales > Streptomycetaceae > Streptomyces > Streptomyces montanus. The sequence goes on along the minus strand of NZ_VBZC01000097.1, from coordinate 10,661 downwards.
CAGTCGGTGATGTCCTTCCACTGCGGGTCCTCGAAGAAGGGCTTCGGCGGTACGTAGAGGGTGTTGGCGTAGTTGAGCGAACCGCCGCCGACACCCGCGCCCGCCAGCACCATGACGTTGCCCAGGAGATGGATGCGCTGGATGCCGTACATGCCGAGTTTCGGCGCCCACAAGTAGTTCTTGAGGTCCCAGGAGTTCTTCGGGAGGTTCTCGCGGGTGAAGCGACGGCCCGCTTCCAGGACGCCGACCTTGTAGCCCTTCTCCGTGAGGCGCAGGGCGGTCACCGAGCCGCCGAAGCCCGATCCGACGACGATGACGTCGTAGTCGTAAGCGTCCTGTGGCACCTGCTGTCTCCCCTTTGAGTGTGCGGTGCTTTGAATGCGCAGTGCGGGCGGGCCGACTACCGGAACCGGAATGCCTTCATGAGACGGAGACTGCGGCTCATGAACTGCGCGTACTTCTCGTCGTCCATGCCGAGCGACGGCGCCATCGGCAGCAGCCGCTGCTGGGCGACGGTCTGCGCCTCGGTGTACTTGAGGATGCCCTCGGAGCCGTGGCGCCGGCCGAGTCCGGAGTCCTTCATGCCGCCCATCGGCGACTGGACGCTGCCGTACGCGGGCGCGTAGCCCTCGTTGATGTTGACCGTTCCGGTACGCAGCCGGGCCGCGACCTTGGCGCCGCGGCGGCCGTCCTTCGTCCAGACCGAAGCGTTGAGGCCGTACGGCGTGGAGTTGGCGAGCTCCACCGCCTCGTCCTCGTCCTTGAAACGGTAGAGGGAGACGACGGGGCCGAAGGTCTCCTCGTTGCAGACGGCCATCGGCGCCTCGACGCCGTCGAGGATGGTGGGCTCGAAGAAGTACGGGCCGATGTCCGGGCGCGCGACGCCGCCCGCGACCAGGGTCGCCCCCTTCGCGACGGCCTCCTCGACATGCCGGGTCACCGTCTCCAGCTGGCGCTCGCCGAC
>NZ_VBZC01000097.1:0-9687 GCF_005786655.1 Streptomyces montanus | reverse complement strand
TGCGCGCCGCGAAACGCTCCACGAAGGCGTCGGCGACCGACTCGTGGACGTACAACCGCTCGATGGAGATGCACAGTTGACCGGCGGACGAGAAGCAGGCGCGGACCGCGCCGGCCGCCGCCTTGTCGAGGTCGGCGTCCTCCAGCACCAGCATGGCGTTCTTGCCGCCGAGTTCGAGGGAGACACCGACCAGGCGGGCCGCCGCGCTCTGGGCGACCTCGCGGCCCGTACGGGTGGAGCCGGTGAAGGAGACGTAGTCGGCGTGCTTGACGACCTCCGGCCCGATGACCGGGCCCTCGCCGAGGACGACCTGGAAGACGTCGGCGGGCAGGCCCGCCTCGATGAGCAGGTCACGGGCCCAGAGGGCGGTGAGGCAGGTCTCGGTGTCGGGCTTCATGACGACGGCGTTGCCCGCGACGAAGGCGGGGAGCGCGTCGCCGACGGAGAGTTCCAGCGGGTAGTTCCAGGGGGCTATCTGGCCGACGACACCGCGTGGATGGCGCAGTTCGGTGACCTTGGTGAGCGTCGGGACGGCGCCCGCGTGCCGCTTGGGGCGGAGGTACGAGGGGGCCTTGCGGCCGTAGTGCCGGGCCGCCACCGCGACGGCCTGGACCTCCTCGTGCGCGTGCAGGCGGGCCTTGCCCGTCTCCAGCTGGATCAGGTCCAGTACCTCGGCCTGGCGGGCGAGCACCAGGTCATGGAAGCGGAGGAGGACGGCGGCGCGCTGCCGTACGGGGGTCTGGGCCCAGACGGACTGTGCGGCGCGGGCCCGCTCGTAGGCCTGCTCGACGTCTTCCGGAGTGGACTCGGGCAGGTCGGCCAGCTTCTCGCCGGTGAAGGGCGTGTGGTTGGCGGTGCGACCCGAACCGGCCACGCCACGCGTGAGCTGGGCGATCAGCTCCGGTGTGACCACGTCGGCGACCGTGCGGGCGCCTTCGGGGGCGGGGGCGAGGGGGTTCGTACCGGTCTTTTCCGGGGTCTGCTCCGGGGCCTGCGAGTCCGTCATGAGCCGCAGGGTATGCCGGGACGAAGCGTTTGGGTACCCGCCGGTAACAGCTTTCACGGAGTACACACACCACGCCAGCGATCACTGGCAACGAACACCCTGATCAGGGCGTTGTCAGACGTCGATCAGGAGCGGATCGGGTTGGATATCGGGGTAGAGGAGGAGCTGATCACTACTTCCCGATCTCGGGACGGTCACGCGCCCCCTTGAAAGGTCCGGTTCTTGGGAAGGGCCGTACGTCCCACCGCCGCCGCGAGCTTGCGCAGCCGGCGCCAGTCCAGGGGTGGCTTGGGCTCCGGGACTCCGGGGCGGTTCCGCGGGACGCGCACGCGCAGGGCTCCGGGCTCGATACGGCACCGTACCGGCGTGGGGAGGACGAGGGCCTCGCCGTCGATGCCGACCTCGACCTCGGGGCGGTCGGCGTGGACGACCACCTCGCGGGCGGTGAGCACCGTGAGTCCGGTGGCATGCCGCCCCAGCAGCAACCCGGCGGCCTCGGCGGCGTTCTCGACCTTGACACCGAGAACTCCCAGCACGCCGGACTCCAACCGCTCGCGGTAGCCGAGCCCCGCCGGATCGTCCATGCGATAGGGGTTGTTGCTCACGAGCAGGGCCTGGGGCGCGTCGATGACGGTTTCCGCGATCCGGGCGGTCAGCCGCGGGCCGCGCTGATGCGTGAGCAGCTCGGGCAGCAGCTCCAGCGTCGTACGCACCTTGTCGTTCCGGTACGCGGGGCTCTGCACGACCGCCGCGTACGCGCCGAACGAGGCGTTGTTGACGAAGGGGTGTGCGTCGGCGAAGCCGAGGTCGACGCGGAGTTCGACCCCGTCGTCGGTGAGCGCGTCGAGGCAGGCGGCCGGGTCGTCCCGGTCGAGCCCGAGGTCCATGGCGAAGTGGTTCCGGGTCCCGGCCGATATGACGAGGAACGGTATTCCGTGCTCCGCGGCGACGGCCGCGACGAGGGCCTGCGTACCGTCCCCGCCGGCGACGCCCAGCAGATCGGCCCCGTCCACGACGGCCCGCCGGGCGAGCGCGGCCACGTCCTCGTGCTGCTCGGGGTCGAGGAGACGGACGCGTGCCCCGAGCTTCTCGGCCTTCTCCTTCAGGCCGAACCGCTCGACCTTCCCGCCCCCGGACCGCGGATTCATGATGAGAAAGGGGTTGGTGGGGGCGGGAATCCGATACTCGGGCACGCTCACGACATGCGACTTGGTACTGCTGAGCGCGAACTTCCCGGCCCAGACGGCGAAGCCCCACAGCGCCAAGGAGGCGACGGGGACCCACAGCAACTGGGCGGCGGCGAAGAACCCCACGACCGTGGCAGGCGCCACCAGGGCCAGAACTCCGGCCGCGGCCCGGGCCGGCCCCCGATGGGTCAGCACCCACCAGAGGGCGGCCATGGTCAGCCCGGTACCGAGCACCGCGAGCGCGATGAGCAGCAGGCTTCCGGACCCGGCGTATCCGAGCGGCAGCATCACGGCCAGCGCGGCGGCCACCAGGGCGCTCCGCGCCGCCCATCGCTGCCGGGCATGCGCCCGACCGTCAAGATCCAGGCCCACGGGGTTCACGGCTTGTCGATGTCCAGGTTCGCGATCGCCGTCTTCGCGACCTCGCGGCCACGCTCGGTGAAGTCGCCCTTGCCCGGGTAGTCGATCCAGAGCTTGTAGAGGTCGCCCGACTTGGTCTTGTAGTAGAAGATCCGGGCCTCGCGGGGCCGGGGCGTGTCCGCGTCCGTCTGGTCGTCGACGTAGGTGACGACGTTCTCCGCCGCCTCGCCACCGTCGTACGAGGTCTCGGTGGTGTCGGCCTTGGGCGCGGGTGACTCCGCCATGTTGGAGAAGGAGCTGTCGTCCGTCTTCTCCATGGCGTCGGCGTCCTGGTAGGCCTCGGAACTGGCCGTGCCCGCGATCTCGTTGAGGGTGTCCTCGGACTTCTTGTACAGGGTCAGGACGATCGAGACGGAGTAGCTCGGGTCGGTGTACGAGACCCAGTGCCCCTTGTCCGTGGAGCGATCCGGCTCGCCCCGCACATACTCCGGCGGCGCCACGAGCGTCGCGGCGACGTCCTTCTCCTTGTGCTGTTTCCAGCCGTCCGGCAACGGCCCCGCGAACGGGTCCCAGATCACCAGGTACGCGGCCACGGCCACCGCCACCACCGCCGCGCCGATCCCGATCCAGCCCTTGCGTCCGACGCGGACCGACTTGCCGCCGGGGCCCGCGATCCGGACTCGGTCTGCCACCTGGGTCGGCTCCGGGGCGGGTGGCTGCGCGGCCTCTTCCAGGAGCCGGCGCACCTGGGCGGCATTCGGGCGGCGGGCCGGGTCCTTGCCGAGGAGTGCGGTGATGGCGTCGGCGAGGGGGCCCTTGGCCGCGTTGGGCGCGGCCGGCGTGGCGTTGAGGACGGACTGGAGCGTCGCGGGCGTGTTGTTGCGGCGGAAGGGCGAGACGCCCTCCGTGGCCGTGTACAGCACGACACCGAGCGACCACAGGTCGGAGGCGGGACCGGGCCGCTGCCCCAACACCCGCTCGGGCGCGATGAATTCGGGCGATCCCACGAAGCCGCCGGTGTCGGTCAGGTTCGTCTCGCCCTCGATCTGGGCGATGCCGAAGTCGGTGAGGACGACGCGACCGTGCGGACCGAGCAGGACGTTGTCGGGCTTGACGTCGCGGTGCAGGATGCCCGCCGCGTGCGCGGCCTCCAGAGCGCCGAGCACCTCAAGGCCGATTCTCGCCGCTTCGCGCGCCCCGATCGTGCCCTCTTGCAGCGCGGCGCCCAGTGAACGCCCCTGCACCAGTTCCATCACGATCCAGGGCTGGCCTTCGACCACCGCGACATCGTGGACATTCACCACCGCCGGGTGGGCGAGCCGGGCCGCGGCGCGCGCCTCGCGACGCATCCGCTCGAAAACGTTGGCGCGTTCGCGTTCGGGAAGGTGGTCCGGTACGCGGGGCTCCTTGACGGCGACCTCACGGTCCACGGTCTCGTCCTTGGCCCGCCATACGGTGCCCATGCCGCCGTGGCCGAGTTTGGACAGCAGTCGATAGCGGCCGGCGATCAGGCGCCCGGCGCCGGGGTCCTGCGGCACCTGCTGCTCGGGGACGACCTGGGTGGGCGCCGCGTACGGGTTACCGGGGTACGGGACGCCGCCGGGGCCGGGCACCCCGGGCTGCTGTTCGGGCACACCCGGCCGCGGCGGTTGCAGACCGTAACTCGTTGGCTCGTCGGCCCCGTAGGAGGCTCCCCCGTTGCTGCTCATGGGTCCATGCCTATCGCGGCGACCACCGCGGGTTCCACCCCAGATGCTTTCCGGTCACCGATCCGTGACGCACAGGGTCACTTATGCGCCTTTTACGCAGACGTGCGTCAAGAAGTCGAACGAGCCGTCGCGGCTGGGCCCGTGGGCTCGGCGGGGCCGGTCGGCACGGAGGGCGCGGTGGAGGCACTCCGCGTGGGAGAGGCGGAGGGCGGTGAACGCGTGACGGTCACGGTGGGCGCGGGGCGTCCGGTGGGGCTCTTAGGGGGACTTGTACGGCCCGGACTCGTACGGGGCCCCTTGCCGGGATCCGTATCCGGCGCCGAACTCGTCGGCCGTACAGGGGTTTTGCCGTCGCCTCCGTTCATCAGCAGCGCGGCCGCCGACACTCCGGCAGTCGCCATCGCGGCGACCAGCGCGGCCGCGATCAGCACGCGCCGGCTCGGCGGCTTCACCGGCTGCGCGCCCGTGGGCGCGGCCGAAGGCGTGGCCGACGGTGCGTCGAGCGGCGCGATCATCTGCTGCCGCCTCGGCATTTCCCCCTGGGCCGGCGTATGGACCGGCGGCACCGTGGGCGTATGGCCCGTGTCGAGGTACGCCCGCAGCATCCGTTCGGCCTCCGCCGCGTCGAGGCGGCGGTCGGGGTCGCGCTCCAGCAGCCCGAGGATGACGGGAAGGATCGGCGCGGCCTGGGCCGGCGGACGAATCTCGTCGGAGACGACGGCGTGCAGAATGCCGCCCAAGGAGTCGCGGCGGAACGGTGATTCGCCGCTCAGGGCCGCGCACAGCAGCGCGCCGAGCGACCACAGGTCGGACTCGGGCCCGGTTCGGGCCCCGGACATCCGCTCGGGCGCGGTGTACTCGGGCGAGCCGACGAACGCACCGCTCTCGGTGAGCGTCGTCGCACCGGAGACCTGGGCGATCCCGAAGTCGGTGAGGACGACACGCCCCGCCTCGGAGACGAGGACGTTCGCGGGCTTCAGGTCGCGGTGCAGGACGCCCGCGGAGTGCGCCCGATGCAGGGCGCCCAGCAGGGCGATGCCCATCCGGGCGGCTTCGGCGGCGTCCACGGGGCCGTCCGAGGAGATCCGGTCGGCGAGCGAGCCGCCCTCGACCAACTCCATGACCATGTACGGGCGTTCGTCGTGCTCGACCACGTCGTGCACGATGATGATGTGCGGATGCCTCAGCTGCGCGATCGCCCGCGCCTCACGCAGAGTGCGCTCGCGCCGTAATCGGGACTCCTCCGCCGAGAGCGCCACGTCGAGGAGGAGTTCCTTGACCGCGACCTGCCGGCCGAGCAGTTGGTCGGTGGCACGCCATACGACGCCCATGCCGCCCCGGCCGAGTCTGTCCTCCAGCCGGTAACGACCCGCGATGACGCGGACGTTCTCCCCCTCGGTGCCCTCCGTGCCCTCGGTCCCCATGCGCCCCATCATGCCGCACCCTTGAGCGGGGCTCCGGGGGCGGCGCAGGACAGTGGCCGAGGAGCGACGGTACGCGGGACACGCGGCGTGGGCCGTGGCGGGGGACGGCGCCCGGGCGGCCGTACCGTCAGCCGGCCGTGTCCCCCTTGGGGCGCCAGCCCCGCAGGATCGCGTCGAACTGTTTCCGGGTGGTCTTCCAGTCCTCCGCGGGCCCGGAGACGTAGATCGCGTACTCGACGCCGTCGCGGCTGAGATACGTCTCCTCGATGGCCCGGCGCGGGCCGGGGAACGGCGTGTCCTTCGCCTGCGCGATCCAGGAGAAGTCCCAGAGCGAGCCGGGGCGGTCGCGGTACACGTTGGACTCCAGGCTCATCCGCTTGTAGTCGCGCAGCCGCTGCAACTGCTGCTCCAGGTCGAGCTGGTGCTCGTAGGGGCTGTCGAAGTCCGGGGAGTCGTCCACGGCGATGCGGACGAAGTGTTCGCCGCCGTCGGGCGTGTAGTCGGTCTGGAATTCGTCCACCGCCTGCCGCTTCCAGCCTTTGGGCAGGACGAGGCTGAACCCCGCGGGGTCCTGGACACGGACCCAGTTCTCGGGCACGGCGCCCGTCGAGGCCTCCGCGTTCTCCTCCGACGAAGACGGTGAAGAGGAGGAGGACGAGGATCCGTCCGTCTGCCTCCACTCGTCCGCGTACCGCATCGCCGCGGCACCGCCTCCGCCGACGAGCGCGGCCACGGCCACGACGAGGGCGACGGTGCGGCCCCGGCGGCGCTTGCGCGGGCCGGCGGGGCCGGACGGCATCTGATGCCCGGGCACCGGCTGGGTACCGGATATGTGCTGGTGACCCGACGCCGGCTGCTGTCCGGGCATCGGCTGGTGACCTGGCATCGGCTGATGACCGGGCGGAGGCTGGTGGCCGAGCGCGGACTGGTGCCCGGGCATCGGCCGGCGCGGCGTGACGGCCGTCGGTTCGGACGCCGACGGCCAGCCATGGGTGTCCGAGTGCGACACCTGTCCCGTCGGCACATAGGCCTGAGCCGCGCTGGGTGTCCGTCCCTCCGCGGCCTCGGCGAGCATCTGCTCGGCCTCCTCCGCTCCGGGCCGGTCGGCGGGGTCCTTGTGCAGCAGGGCCGTGATCACAGGCGCGAGCGGGCCCGCGTGTTCCGGCTCGCCGGGCTCCTCGGTGACCACCGCCTGCATGGTGGTCAGCGGTGTGGTCCGCCGGAAGGGCGACTTCCCCTCGACCGCCGTGTAGAGCGTGGCACCGAGCGCCCACAGGTCGGACGAGGGGCCGGGGTCGTGGCCGCGTACGCGCTCGGGCGCCAGATAGTCGACCGAGCCGACGATCTCCCCGGTCCGGGTGATCGTCGTATCCCCCTCGACCTGGGCGATCCCGAAGTCGGTGAGCAGGACGCGCCGGTCGTCGGCGAGGAGTACGTTGCCGGGCTTGATGTCGCGGTGCAGTACGCCGGCGGAGTGCGCGGCCCGCAGCGCCCGCAGCACCCACAGGCCGATGCGCGCGGCTTCCTGGGGCTCGATGCGCCCCGACTCCTTGACCGCGTCGGCGAGCGAGCGGCCCTCGACCAGCTCCATCACGATCCACGGCCGGCCGTCGTGCTCCAGCACGTCGTGCACCGTGACGACGGCCGAGTGGTTGATCCGGGCGGCCGCGCGCGCCTCCGCCCGGGTGCGGGCGAGCAGCACGCCCTGGTCGCTCTCGGAGACGTACAGCGCGGCCGTCAGCTCCTTGATCGCGACGGCACGGTGCAGCACCTCGTCGTGTGCGCGCCACACCCTCCCCATGCCGCCGCTGCCGATGGTGTCGACGAGCCGGTAGCGCTCGGAGAGGAGCAGGCCCTGCATCTGATTCACGTTTCCCCGCAATGGTCTTGGCAGGGCTCAGATTAGGGACCGGCCTGCGCACAGGGAACCGGCGGGGCCCCCAGGAGACCGCACTGTGATGGTTGTCCCTTCCGCGCTCAGGAGGGAACCAGGGCGGGACCTGGGCGGGACCTGGAGGAGGCAGCCGTGTGAACTCCGGGGAACTGAGGTGAATCGCAGGAGAGTTGGCGGGGTGCTGGGGAGGAGTGGGCGGGTACGGGGAGGAATGGGCGGGTGCTGAGGACGAGTTGGCGGGTTCTGCGGAGCACTCCGCCGTCAGTCGGTGACCTGATAGGTGGCCGACGCCTGCTCGTACAGCCGTGTCACCTCGTCCCGCTCGGCTTCCGGCCCCCGCAACTGCACCACGTGGTAACGCCCGTCGACGATGATCGCGAGATTCCGTACGTAGATCTCGCGGCCCCCGGCGTCCTGCCAGGTGAACTGGCCCTCGGCCATGGTCCGTCCACCCACGTCGATCCGCCGCATCCCGCTGGACGTGGCCCAGGTCGAATCGCGGAACGGCTGGAGTTCGCGCTCGTCCTCCCGCTGGTACGTCATCGGATCGCTGCCGTACTCGCGCGTGGTGTCGCGTCCGGGCACGACGAACAGCTCGAAGTTGCCGTGCGAGTAGACGACCTGGCCACGCCCGTTCTTGGGAGCCCGGTCCCAGCCGTTGGCGACGGCGACCCGGAAACCCTCGGCATCCTTGCGCAGAGTGAAACCCTGGGGCAGGTCAGGGCCGGTGGTCTGCGTGGTGGAACTGGACGACTGGGTCGGGCTGTTGTCCTTGCTCGGCGTCCCGCCCGGCTGCGGATCCTTGTCGGCGTTCCCGTCCGTGCCCTTGCCGGTGCCCGTGTCCGCGTCAGCGTCGGACGAGTGCCCGGGAGCCGGGACGGCATCCCCGGCCGTGCCGGTCCGCGCGCTGCTCGCGTCCGGATCGGACTTCGGCATGAAGACCATGGCGTACGCGACGGCCGCGGCCAGCGCCAGCAGGATCAGTAACAGCAGCGTGCGGCCGAGGCGACGGGGCTTGGGCGCCTTCCCCTGCTTGGCCCGCTTGTGGCGGCCGTGTGTGTCGGGCAGCCCGGCGCGGCGCTTGCGGACGAGTTCGCCCCGGCGGCGTACGACGGGCAGGCGCGTCGGGTCCACGGGCGGCGCCGCCACGACATGCGTTCCCGCCTCCGGCTCGGGCGCCGACCGCACGAGCGAACGCAGCCAGCCGCGCAGCTCCTCGAAGTCCAGCCGCTCGGTGGGGTCCTGTCGCAGCAGCGACTCCACGACCGGCCGGAGCGGCCCGCACTCCTCCGCGAACGCGGGCGGCTCCGCGCACACGAGCTGCACGAGCTCGGCGGTGTTCTCCTCGGGGTAGGGCGCGTGGCCCTGAACCGCCCGGAAGAGCAGCGCGCCGAGCGCCCACAGGTCGGTCGCGGGCCCGATCGGCGCGGCCAACTGCCAGTTCTCGTGAACAGGTCCCGCCTGCTCGGGCGCCCACCTCTCGGTGACCGGGCCCACGACCGCCATACGGGCCTGGCGAGCACGCTCGGCGGCGAGCGCGGTGGTGGGGCCCCGGTGCGGGGTGCGGCTGGGGACGAGGTGGTCCCATTGGGTGGGGGGTGCTGTGGTGTGGCCGGGAGACGGGTGGGGCGCACCGCTCGTGACGGAGCCCGGCGCGAGGTCGGGTGGGTACGGCGCCGAGTCGGTTCCGTACGGCGTGGAGCCGGTCCCGTACGGCGTGGAGCCGGTCCCGTACGGCACCGGGCCGCTCTCGTACGGCACCGAGCCGGTTCGGGCGGGCGCAGAGCCGGGGCCGGTGCCGTTGCCTGCCGTGCCCGTTCCGTGTCCGGGTCCGGCGGCCGGGAGCGCGTGGTGCCCCTGGCCGTTGCCGTCGGTGACCGCGGGGGCGCCGTGGCGGGGTGCCGCGCCGTGCCAGGAGTTCGCCCGGCCCACTCCGTACGGGTCGGCGATCTGGCCCTGCGGCTGCGTGCCCTCCATGCCGTACCCGGCGGAGGCCTGCCCGGCGTCGGTGTCGCTGCCCTCGGCCGGCCGTGGCCGCGGCGCGGGCAGCGCCGCGTTCGGCCCGCCCTGTTGCTCCTCGTGCACGCGCGCCGCGGCCCGCGCACCG
>NZ_VBZC01000096.1:0-24799 GCF_005786655.1 Streptomyces montanus | reverse complement strand
GCTCAAAGGCTTCCGCGGCATCGCCACCAGATACGACAAGACCGCCACCTCCTACGAAGCGGCGGTCACCCTCGCGTCATTCCTGCTCTGGGCAAAATCCGTTTGAAGACAGACCCTAGAACCCCTAACGGAAAGCCGCCGTGCCGCCCTCCGCTTCCTGGTGGCTCGGTCCGGCCGCGTATGCCAGCGGAGGGGCGATTGCCTGGGCATCCGCTCCCTCGCCGACCCACAGCGCGATGAACAGCGCGGCGGTCGCTTCCAGGAGTCCCGCACGTTCGAGACCGCCGCCAGCCACGGGTTCACAGCCCACGTCCCGCACCAACTCGCGTGCACGCACGAGAGCCGTCTCGTCGTCCCCGCAGACCGGAACGGCCAGTGGTCGCCCATCGAAGACAGGCGGCCGCATCCGCCACACGTCCTCGTGGCAGAGGTTGAAAGCTTTGACCACGTGGGCGCCCGGTGCTGCCACAGCCAGTTGCTGCGCGGCTGAGGGGCCTCCTTCCGTCAGCAGCCGGAAGCCCGGCCCCACCGGGTTGGAGCAGTCGAGCAGCACCCTGCCCTCCAGTGCCGCGTGCAGGTCCCGTGCCACGTCTACTCCCGCCCCGAAGGGCAGCGCGGCCAACACCACCTGGCCGGACTCGGCCGCCGCGCGCAGACTGCCAGGCTTCGCGCTGCCTCCGATGCGCGTCGCGAGCCGCTCCGCCTTGTGTGCGTCCCGCCCCCCGACGGTCACATCGTGCCCGGCCCGCACCCAGTGGGTGGCGAGCGCGTCGGCCATGTTGCCCGTGCCCAGTACGCCGATTCTCATCACGTGGTCCCTCTCCGTGCCTGCTTCGACCGTTCACACCGACGCTAGAAGGCCGTTCGGGCACCATTTGGTACGTGACGACCGACGCCTTCCTCGCCGACTGCCGCGCCCGCCTCGCCTTCGACCTGCTCTCCAACACCTGGAACGCCGTGGTGCTCTGGGCACTGCGCGACGGTCCCAGGCGCCCGGTCGAATTACGGGAGCGGATCGGGGGCATCAGTTCCAAGGTCCTCACCGAGACTCTGCGCCGGCTGCAGTTCAACGGACTGGTCGACCGGCAGGCAGACCCCGACGCGCCATCACGGGTCGAGTACCAACTCTCCGCTCTGGGACGGACCTTGCTGGCCCCCATCGACGCCGTCGGCGCATGGGCCTTCGAGTACGGCGATGAGGTTATGGCCGCCCAGGAAGCAGCATGCACTCCTGACCCGCAGTCCCCTCGTCCAACTTGCTAGACGGGTCAACAGCGTGAGCGCAGACGTCGCCAGCAGATGAGTGCACATCCCAGGGTGAGGAAGGCTTCGTGGATGTCGTCGCGGATCTCCCAGCGGATCCGCAGGCGGCGGAACCAGTGCAGGTGGGCGAAGGCGCGCTCTACGACCCAGCGTTGGGTGCCCAGACCGGAGCCGTGCTCGGTGCCCCGGCGGGCGATCAGCGGCTTCACACCGAGACCCCAGACCAGGCGGCGGTACTTGTCATGGTCGTAGCCGCGGTCGCCCAGCACCATGTCCGGGCGACGCCGGGGCCGGCCGCGCTTGCCCCGCACCGGCGGCACCGCTTCGAGTAGCGGGATGAGCTGGGTGACATCGTTGCGATTGCCGCCGGTCAGCGTGGCCGCAAGCGGGATGCCAGTGGCATCGGTGATCAAATGGTGTTTGCTACCAGTTCTGCCCCGGTCAACAGGGCTTCGGCCCGTCTTGGAACCCCCCCTTCAACGCCCGGATGTGGGAGCCGTCGACCGCCGCCCGGGAGAAGTCCAGGGCGTTCGCGCTGCGGAGCTTGGCAAGGAGGACCTCGTGCAGCCGGGGCCACACCCCGGCCTCGGACCACTCGGCCAGGCGGCGCCAGCAGGTCATGCCCGAGCCGAAGCCGAGTTCCTGCGGCAGATGCTCCCAGGAGATCCCGGTGTGCAGGACAAACAGAATGCACTGGAACACCAGCCGGTCCGGATGCCGCTTGCGTCCCGGATGCCGGGTCCGACGCTCAACCTTGGGCAGCAGCGACTCGATCACCGCCCACAGCTCGTCGTCGACTTCCCGCGGCTTCGGCCGCGCCACCCAGCACCCCCGGTGCATCAGTCCCGGAGTGATCCAACCTCCTCGAAGATCATTTCATTAGGGGTTCTTAGCCGCCGTATCGGTTCGGGCCAGAGGGCCGGGTGACCCGGCCCTCTGGCCCGTTCTCAGGTGATCAGGCGGTGGGTGCCAGCGCGATCAGGATGGACTCGAAGTCGTAGTTACTGCCGCTCGGGGCCTGCAGGTAGGCGCCGCCGTACTTCGTGACCGCCGTCGGCGACTTCAGCTTGCCGTCGTACAGCGACATGTCCGAGCCGTTCGTGGTGCTCGGGTCCTTGCTGTGCGAAGGCATCGAGGTCGCGGTTGGCGTGCTGACGTCCGCGCCGGTCGCCGCGTTCATCAGCACCGGCTGCACCTCGGACTGGGCGTAGACGATGCCGTGGTACGCCGCGGTGACCGCAGGGACGTCCCGGCTCGCCGACTTGTCGGTGTACCCCCAGACCTTCTTGCCGGTGGTGTCGTCGAAGCCGATGATCTCCTTGCCGCCGGACTCGCCGGACGTGCAGACCACGGCCTTGGCCTGGTCGCCCCAGCAGGTGAAGGTGCTCACCTGCTCGTCCACGACCTGTGACTTGGTCTGCACGACGGCGCCGCCCGCGATGTCCACCGAGTAGAGGACGTTGTTGTACTTGTCGTTGCCCGTGTACGAGTTGGAGGCGAGGTAGGCGCGCTTGGAGCCGCTGCCTGCCGGCTTCAGGTAGTCCTGCTTGGTCGGGGTCTGCTTGGTGATCTTGCCGGTGGGGCCATCGGCGATCACGATCGTGCCGTCGGCCGCGCCCTCCCGGTTGCTGCCCTTCGCACCGGCGACGACACCGTTCAGCACGCCCGCAGGGGTGACGAACGGGATGACGTTCGACTTCTGGGTCTTCGGATCGGCATAGACGGTGAACACCTCGCCGCCCTTCTTGGCGGCCTCCTCGCCGTCAGCCCCGACACCGACGACGATCTGCCCGGTGGCGGCGTCATACCCCTGGCTCACCACGTTGTCGCCGCCTTGGCCGGCGCCGAGGGCCGGGGTGAGGTCCGCGGTGACCTCGGCGACCTTCTTGCCGTCGGTCGCGTTGAGCCACTGGAACACCACCTGGCCCTTGGCCTTCTGGGTGCCGTTGCCCTTGTCGTTCTGCACGTAAGCGATCGCTACGACGTCCTTGCCGTCCAGTTGGACGCCCATCGGTGCGGTCACGTCCAGCGTCTCGGTGGTGGGCGCCGCAGCGGACGGAACGGTCCACGGCTCGCCCTGCGCGGCGATGTTGCGGCCGGTGACACCGGTGAGTCCCGCGATCAGGGAGCTCTGGCCCACCATGCCGGACTTGAGTGTGTACTGGTTGTCCTTGTCCGTGCGCTCGACGCCGAACGCCGACATCGCGACGAATGCCTTGGGCGGGTCGAAGGAGGCGGCTGCCGGCGCCGACGGTGTGGCGGCTGCGGTGCTGTCGCCGCTCTCGGGTTTCGAGTCGGACTTGTCGTCGCTGCCGCCGCAACCTGCCAGTAGAACGGCGGCGGTGGCGACGCCGACAACGGCCATCGGACGCTTCATCGCGGGTTACTCCCCCAGGTCGACCCAGTAATGATCGGCCCGAACGCTAGCAGTTGCCGCTCGGCTCAGGCGGCCGTCCACAGTGTCTCCACGACCCTGAGATCTCGACGATCCTGCAATGTTGCAGGCCCTGGAACACCAGCCGGTCCGGATGCCGCTTCCTTCCTGGATGCCGAGCCCGCCGTTCAACCTTGGCCAGCAGCGGCTCAACCACCGCCCACAACTCGTCATCGACATCCCACGGCTTCGGCCGGGCCACCCCGCACCCCCGGATCAACGGTCCCGGAGCGATCCAACCACCTCGAAGATCATTTCGTTAGGAGTTCTTAGTCGGCTGTCATGGCGCGGCGGACGCTCTCGCGGAGCAGGGCGCGACGCTGCTCGTGCAGTTCGGGGGGCTCCTGTGCGGTCGCCGCGTAGACATTGCTGACCGGTGACCAGGCCATGGACATGGCGATCACCATGGCCATCACGTCGAACGGGTCTCCCTGGCGCACCAGGCCGGCGGCCTGGGCCTCGGCGATGGCGCCCAGCTTGTGGTCGTCGAGGCGGTCGGGGTTGTCGACCAGGTGGCCGGCCGGGCGTCGCTCCAGGCGTGCCCAGGTGGCCAGTCGGATGAGGTCGGGGCGGCGGAGATACTCGTCGTAGAGGCGTACGGCCCAGTCCGCGAGGTCGGTGGCGTCGATCGGGACGACATTCACGATCCGCTCCAGCGAGCCGAAGAAGATGGCGTCGAAGAGCCCTTCCTTGTTGCCGAAATAGGCGTAGAGCTGCGCCTTGTTGGTGCGTGCCGCGGCCACGATCCGCTCGACGCGCGCGCCGGCGATCCCATGCTCGGCGAACTCCTGGATCGCCACATCGAGGATGCGTTGGTACGTCGCGGCTCCACGCGAGGTCAGGGGCTGATCAGCCATGCCCCTACGTTACCAAACAGAACAGTTGGTTTGCCTGTGGGTGCCAGATAGCTCTACGCTCAAATAGACCGAACAGTCTGTCTAAGAGGAGGCGCCATGAGGAGCACCGTTGGCTGGCAGGTGGAAGGTCCGTCGACGACGCTACGGCGGACGCCACTGGAACGGCGCGACTTGCGCCCCGACGACCTCGCGGTCCGGGTCGACTACTGCGGTGTCTGCCACACCGATCTGCATGCCGTCAGCGCCCGGGACGGCGAAGGCGGCCAGCCCTTGGTGCCGGGGCACGAGTTCACGGGCGTGGTGACCGAGACCGGACCCTCGGTCACCCGCTTCACCGTTGGCGACCCGGTCGCGGTGGGCAACATCGTCGATTCGTGCGGCGGTTGCGCGATGTGCCGGGCCGGCCAGGAGAACTTCTGCCATGCCTTCCCGACCCTGACCTACGACGGCATCGACCGGCACGACGGATCGACCACCCTGGGGGGCTACTCCCGCGAGTACATCGTCCGCGACCGCTTCGCCTACCCTCTTCCCGCCGGTCTGGATCCGGCCGCCGCCGCTCCTCTGCTCTGTGCCGGGATCACCGTCTGGGAACCGCTGCACGCCCTCGGTGTGGGGCCGGGAACCCGCGTCGCGGTGGCGGGACTGGGCGGCCTGGGCCATCTCGCGGTCAAGATCGCCGTAGCGCTCGGCGCCGACACCTCGGTTGTCAGCCGCTCACCGGACAAGGTCAACGACGCTCGCCGTCTCGGCGCCCACGGTCTCATCGTCTCCACGGACCCGGAACAGATGGCTGACGCCCGCGACCGGTTCGACGTTGTCATCGACACCATCTCCGCTCCGCACGACCTCGGCCCGTACCTGCGCCTGGTCGCCATGGACGGGACGCTCAGCCACCTCGGGCACCTCGGATCCATCACCGTGGAAACCACCGACCTGCTCGTGGGGCGCAAGAGACTCAGCTCCGCAGGCAGCGGCGGCAGGCCCGCGACCGCCGCCATGCTGGACTTCTGCGCCAAGCACGGCATCAGCGCCGACATCGAAGTGCTCCCCTCGGCACGTGTGAACGAGGCCCTCGACCGTCTCCGGCGCAACGATGTGCGCTACCGCTTCGTACTCGACATGTCCGACCTGGGCTGACCGGCGAAGGCCAGGAACCGCAGTACCTCTGGGGGTTCCATCTACCTGGCCGATGCAGTATTCAGCGACTTGGTGGTCTGCGCCGCGGCGAAGCGCCACCTCAAGCGGCCGCCGAAGCAGCCACCGTCCAGTGGCGTTTCGGTGCGGCTGTCGCGGCCGGTGTGCCCGCATGCGTCTACGGACGTCCCTGACAGGCGGACCAGATCTCCTGCAGAAGTGCCCGGTAGTCCTCTCCGTGGGCGGCCACGGCTGCGTACACCGCATCGAGGGCTGCCTGGAGCGGGTCGGCTTCGGCGGCGCCGAGCAGCGCGGGGACGGCCATGTGCGGCTGGGACATCCGCAGGGCGGCATCCGGCGCCCCGATCGTGACCATGAGCGCGTGCGGCGTTGATTCGGCGGGCTGCGGTGTCGGCGGTCCGGGCGGGCTTGGCGACTTCGTCGCGGCGGCCGCGGGGCCCACGGTCTGTGGCGTCTGCCCAGGTTTGGGCATCGGCGTGGGTGCGCCGTCTCGGGCGGGCGCCTCGAAGGGCGGCCGCTTGGGTGGGATGGCCTGGGCGACGGTTCTGTCGGGGACGCTCGGGTCGGATTCCAGGGCCTGCCACACGTGGGTCGGGTCGTCGAAGGGCGGCGGCAGCGGACGCCCTTCGGCCAGGGCGGTGAGTCCCGCGGCGATCCAGTCGAGGTCGGTGAGACCGGCCGCCTCGCATGCGTGGCGCGCCGCCAGCAGGGCTACCGCACGCTGGGTGGTGGGGCCGGCGGCGTCGATGGCGTGGACGAGGGCCGGGTCGAAGCGGAGCAGGCCGCGTACGTTGCCACCGACGTTGCGCAGGGCCTGGCTGGGCAGTTGCCCGCCCCAGTCCCATCGTTCGTAGGCGAGCCGGCGTTCTCTTTCTGCTTGTTCCTGCGCGAGCCGCGCTTGGCGTTCGGCTTCGGCACGTTCGGCGGGTGTGGGAGGGGGTGGCTGCTTGCGGGCGTAGTCGTGCCAGTAGGCGGCGATCGCCGAGGTCTGCTTGAGGACGTGGTCCGGCGCGGACGGGTCGGGCCAGAACTGCAGGAGGTAGCAGTCCAGTTGGGGCTCGCTGTCCAGTCGGGTGTCCTGCCGGTGTGCCTCATCCATGCCCTTGGCGCAGTAACGCACCCGGTAGTCAGTCTCTTCCAGGTCCAGCTCCCAGGAGGCCTCGCCCGCCCATTGCACGAGTGCGCTGCTGCCCGACACCGGACGGAAGGACACCTCCACGACGTCCTCCCACGCCGCATCCAGCGGCGGGGCCTGGCCGTGCACCTCGACGGTGAAGCCGACGTTGCCTGTGTGCAGCCCGGTCGACAGCCACAGCGTGCCGGGTATCGCCGCCCCGCACAGCCCGGCGCTCTGCCCGGCGAATGCCTCCGCGAGGTCCGGGCCGAAGCTGTCCGGATCGCTCTCGACGTAGATCTGGCCGTAGTGAACATGGACCTCGCCCTCGACCGGCCTGCGCACCATTACCCCCATCGCCTCCAGGAACGGACCATGCCCGGCAGCGTAGATGGCGGCACTGACAGTCGGGGGGCAACGTGTGAACCGCTCCGGCTGTTGCTCGTCGACGTGGGGGCGTGGTCTCACCTGCTCAGAGGTGGCCCTCGGGGTGGCCGTGGATCAGGGACAGACCGCCGCTGACCACGATCATGCTGCTCACGGCTGGCACATTCCCACACCACGCTCTCAGTGGTCTGGTCGCCCTCCAGGTGGGTGAGCATGTGGCCGAAGCTGCGGACGTGTCCGGCGAGAGCGTCAGCTCGGGGCACTGCGCCAGTACGGCCTTGAGGTGGATGCGGTCGCGTTCGGGCAGGGAACCCCCGGACACACCGATGACACCTGCGCACCAGGCGGCCGTAGCCCGAAACCGCGCCGGGGATCCTCGGCGGTCAGTCGATCGCTGCGCAGGCGGAAGCGGTGCTTCGGGCCTACGGTGGTCTGAAAGTGGTCGGTAAGCCGCATCGGTGTTGGAGAGGAGGCTGCGATGGAGGAGCACTTCGTCTGGGTGACGACGCGCCGCCTCCGGCCGGGCTCCTTGGAAGAGTTCGAGAGGGCATGGCGCCCGGCCCCCTACCCTCAGGGACTTCGCCGCGCCTTTGCGTACTGGTCCGAGGACGGACAGGAGATCACCGGAGTGTCGTTCTGGGACTCCAAGGATGCATGCGACTCCTGGCGCACCTCCGAGCCGGAAGCGCAGCGACGCGCGCACATGGCCCCGTACGTCGTCGAGGAGCGGGAAGGCTTTTACTACGGCCGCGAACTCGCCGTGCCACAGCGGTAGCTGTGCCCAGCGGGACCGGCCCCGAGCCCCGCTCCGACGGCGCTCCGGCTCACGACGAACCGAGCCCGTCGAAACACGTCACCCACCGGAGGCGAAGCGGGTGCCGTCAGGTCACACCGCTCCCCCGGGCGTCAGCGAGTCTCCTTGCCTTGCCCCGCCGGGCGGGCCACACGGTTCGCAGTCGAAGGCGGGCGCCGTGGCCCCGCCTTCGCCATCCGGCTTCGTGGGCAGCCCCTTCGCGGGCCAAAGACCAGGGACACGCCGAACGGGCTGCCTCGACGACGCGGCCGCGTTCGCCCCGTACCCTCGGCGCCGTGACGCTCACAGACGGAACATACCGGCTCGGACCGTCGACTTGCCGTCTCTTGATCAAGACCGGCCGTGCCGGGCTGGGCCGCAGGGCCGGGCACGACCTCACGATCGAGGCCGCCCGATGGTCTGGGGAGGCGGTGGTGGCCGCCGACGACCCGGACAGGTCGTCGGTGCGGGTGACGGTCGAGACAGGCTCGCTGGAGGTCCGGGAAGGAACGGGCGGACTGAAACCGCTCACTGATGCCGACCGGGCGGAGATCAAACGGACACTGGGAGACACAGCCCTGCTGCACACCGCAGAGCACCCCACGATCACCTTCCGGTCCACCAAGATCACGGGAACGACCCAGTCCTTCGAGATCACCGGAGACCTCACCATCAAAGGCCGGACCCACCCGGTGACGGTGCACGGGAAGTCCAATGGCGACAGGCTCCTGCGCGGCTGGGCGACCGTCAAGCAAACCACCTGGGGAATCAAGCCCTACACCGCATTCCTGGGCGCTTTGCGCCTGGCCGACGATGTCCGGGTGGAGTTCGAGGTGGCCAGGCTCGAACGAGCAGACCGGCCCGAGTAACCGCCGCGGGCGGGCCCGGATCGGACGACGCCGCGGCCGACTCGGGCGTCGTGATGCTGGTAGGCGCCGCCCGAAGTCCTGGCCCTTTCCCCGAACCGGTCACTTCGTATGTCGGCCCTGTCGCCCGTGACCGATTGGGGGGTTCAGCATTAGGTGCGGTTCGCGCCGGCGGTTCGACGGTCCACCTGTCGGAGCAGACCGGCATGTCCCGGCGTACGCGACCGCCTAGCCTGGCGGTGTGGTGACCCGCCCATGAGCCCCATGTCCAAGGAGCCCGCGGATCTCGTGCAGGCCCTCAGAGCCGCCGGGATCAGGGACGAGCGGCTGCTCGAGGCCGTGCGGACGACGCCCAGGGCGGAATTCGTCCCGGCCAGTCAGTTGGCCATGGCCTACCGGGACGTACCGGTTGCGATCGGGCAGGGCCAGGTCACCACGCAGCCGTCGCTGTCCGCCATGATGATCGAGAGCCTCGGCCTGGAAGGGCGCGAGCATGTCCTCGAGATCGGGACCGGCCTCGGCTTCCAGACCGCCCTGCTCGCTCGGCTGGCCGCCGACGTGGTCAGCATCGAGATCGGGCCGGACATCGCCCGACAGGCGCGCGACAATCTCGCACGGCAGAAGGTACGAAACGTAGAACTGAGGGTGGGCGACGGCAGCGGCGGTGTGCCGGACCGCGCTCCGTACGACGCGGTCGTCGTCTCGGCCGCGTTCCCGGAGGTACCCGCACCGCTGATCGCACAGGTGCGGCCGTCCGGCCGCCTGGTACAGCCGATCGGGCCGGGCGGACACGAACAGGTCGTGTACTTCTTGCGCACCGCATCGGGACTGGAGCAGCGGCGGGTTCTCACCGCGGCCCGCTTCGTCCAGCTGCAGGGACGGTACGGTTTCCCGCAGGGCGATAGAGACCCTCTTTGAGGGGCCTCGTGACGGCGCATCAAGCCGCCGTGGACGACGTACATGGCCCCGTCGGCTCCACTGCACGGTGGCCGCAGCGCCTGCTGCAGCGGAACGGAGGAGACCTCGTTGAGGTAGGCCAGCTCCTCGGTTTCTTCCACCCGGTCAGCATGGCCGGGGTCTGGTCGTAGTTGACCCGCTGCTGTCGCGCCCACGCCTCGGTGCGGGCCACCAGCGCCATGTTGTAGACCTTCCGCACGCATCCGAACGTGCGCGACAGCTCGGCGGCCTGCGCATCGGTCGGGGATAGAAGCGGTACTTGAACGCCCGCTTCACGTGAGCGGCCACAGCTCACATTGGCCGTGCCGCTGGGCCGGCCCGCATCGAACGATCGAGGGCGGGCCCAGCGGCATCGATGGTGATCAGACGGCGATGGTGGCGAGATTGCCGGGCTCGTAGGCGCCGCCCTGGTTGTTGAGGATCACGCCGAGCCGGTTGGTCGCGTTGATCATGGCGATCAGGGAGACCAGCGCGATGACCTGGTCGTCGTCGTAGTGCTTGCGCACTTGGGCCCAGGTCTCGTCGGAGACACCCGCGTGGCCGTCGATGATGCGCGACCCGCTCGGCGTCAAGGGGCTCGGCGAGGTGGTCCACGTCGGGGTGGCGCCCGCGATCGCCAACGCCGTCTTCAACGCCACCGGCCGCCGGATCCGCGAACTGCCCATCACAGCCGAGGCGTTGCTCTGACACCAGCACTCCCCTCAGGGACGGGTCCCTTGACCGGTCCGGCAGCTCGCCCCCGTCGCTGCCGGACATCCCAGGGCCGTCGCCGCGCCTGCGCACCCCGTCGGCGCGGCGGCGGCCCGCCTCACACCCCCCGGGCAGCGGATCCGGTGCGGTGTCAGCGCTTGAAGATGTGCTCGGCCTCGTCGCGGTTGGTGTGCAGGTCCCAGTAGACGGGAGCGATCTGCTCGGCCGTGGCCCTCGGCTGTCCGTAGAAGGTGGAGGTGCCGATCGTCACGTCGATGGCAACGTGGGCGGCCTGGACACCGGTGCCGGCCAGCTCCGTGTGCAGGTTCATCACCCAGTTGCGCAGCGCCGCCGCGGCTGCGTTGACGTTGGCGATCTCCGTCACGGGGGCGATGGAGCCGGCGCCGGTGGTGTAGAGCAGGGTGCCCGCGCCGGCCTCACGCATCGCGGGCAGCACTGCCTTCGTGGCGGCGATGGCCCCGTAGAGCAGGAACTCCATCTCGTGCTGCACATGGGACGGGTCGGTCTCGGACGGAGTGGTCAGAACGGTTGAGCCGAGCGTCCCCACCGGGGAGTACTCCAGGACATCGATGCCGCCGAACTGCGTGGCGGCGTCCTTGAGCGCCTGGGTGAGCGCGTCCCGGTCGAGGACGTCCGCGGGAAACGCGGCGGCGGTGATGCGCTCCGCGGTGAGTTGGCCGACGAGATCGGCGAGCTTGTCGCGGTTGCGGGAGATCAGGGCGACGTCGAAGCCGTGGGAGCCGAAGGTGCGGGCGATGGCCAGGCCCAGCTGGGGGCCGGCTCCGACGATGGCGATGCTGGTCACGGCGATCCTTTCGTAAGACGTCGTGGGGAAAGGGGCGTGTCAGGCGGCACGGAGACCCCCCAAGTCGGATAGGCCTATCCAATTCGAGGATCTGGATAACCTTGTCCGGTTCCCCGTGATCAGAGTAGCACTCTAAATGGATAGACAGTTCCAATTGTTAGAGTGGTCGGTATGAACCCTGGCGCGCAGCACACTGACGACCCCGCCGCCCAGCCTCTGCGC
Source organism: Streptomyces montanus (assembly GCF_005786655.1). NCBI lineage: Bacteria > Bacillati > Actinomycetota > Actinomycetes > Kitasatosporales > Streptomycetaceae > Streptomyces > Streptomyces montanus. The sequence continues at coordinate 13,232 of NZ_VBZC01000096.1, read as the reverse complement.
AGTGACGCCGAGCGCAACCGCGAGCGGATCATCGCCGCCGCACGCACAGTGTTCAGGCGGGATGGCCTGAACGCCTCCATGGCTTCCGTGGCCCGCGAGGCGGGAGTGGGGATCGCCACCATGTTCCGTCGCTTCCCCACGAAGGAGGAGTTGGTCGCCGCCGTCTTCTCCGACCGCATGGACGCCTACGCCGACGCGGTCACCGTCGCCCTCGACAACCCCGACCCCTGGCAGGGACTCACGGGGTTCATCGAAACCGTCTGCGCGATGCAGGCCGCCGACTACGGCTTCGCCGATGTGCTGACCATGACCTTCCCCACCGCCAAGGCTCTGGAGAAGCGCCGCGACGAGGCGTACGAGTCCTATGTGCAGCTCATCAACCGCGCCAAAGCCGCGGGCCGTCTGCGCGAGGACTTCGACCCCTCGGACCTGGTGCTGCTGCACATGGCCAACGCCGGCGTCGTCAACGCCTGCGGCGACGTCGCTCCCGACGCCTGGCGACGCGTCGTCGCCCTGATGATCCAGTCCTTCGAGGCCCCGGCCCGCGGCCCCCTGCCCGACTCGCCCGAGCACAGCGCCCTCTACAAGGCCATGCTCCGCGCCAGCCCGGCGAGCATCCCCGCAGCGGAGCCGGGGAAGAGCACCTGACCTGAGAGGATGACTGAACCCCGCCCGGGAAACAGGCTCCAGGGCGGCGGATGTGCTGGTGTGAGCATTGGAAGGCCGGACGGCCCTTCTCGGCCTCCTCGCACGATCGGAGGGGGCCGCTGCCGGGCCCGGTCGGATGCACTGCGACCTGGAGCGTGTCCTGCAGGCGCCGTGTCCAAGCCCGGACCGGTGTTCAGCTCGGCTGCGGGTGGCCGAAGAGCAGGTCATAGCCGGGCGGGAGCTGGAGCAGGAGCCGATCGGTCAGGTCCTCGCCCGCGACGTCGGCCACGACACTGAGCACGGCGCTGACGTCCCACGTCGCGGTCTTCTCTGTTGCGCCTTCGATCCAGGCCGAGGTCGCCCGGATGAACCGCTCCGGCGGGAGAGGTTCGTGCGCCTGGAGGGGGTTGAGGAGAACCAGCGCCAGCGTTTCGGGGAGCCGGGCGGCCAGTTCGGCGCGCACCTCGCCCACCAGATGAGCGCCCAGCAAGGCGAGCACGACGCGGGAAGATCGTTCCGCCTCTTCCTGTGAGGGGTATTGGCCGCGTTCTTGGACCGCGGCGATGAACGCGCCCCAGTGCATACGCATGACGTCCTCCCGAGTGGACAACCACCGCCCAGCGGGAATCGGCGCGGGGCGGGAGCCGCGGGCCCGGGCTCCCGCCCGCCTCGTGCCGTGGGCTCAGCCGCTGATCTGCTTGCGCGAGTCGCCGCCACTGATGGCGATCTTGCGGGGCTTGGCCTGCTCGGCGACCGGGATCCGCAGCCGCAGCACACCGGCCTCGTAGGAGGCATCGATACGTTCGGTGTCCAGGGTCTCGCCGAGGAAGAGCTGGCGGCTGAAGGACCCGGTGGGCCGTTCCGCGATCACGATCTCAGCGTTCTCGTCGGCGCTCAGGCGGCGTTCTGCCTTGACGGTCAGCACGTTGCGTTCGACGTCCAGGTCGATGCTCTCGGGGTCCACGCCTGGCAGGTCAAGCTCGACGACGAAGGTGTCACCCGTACGGAAGGCGTCCATCGGCATGGCCGCCGGCCTCGCCGCGGCCCCCAGCACCTGCTGGGTGAGCCGGTCCAGCTCCCGGAAGGGGTCGGTTCGCATGAGCATCATCGGTCAACTCCTCTCCCGAAGACGGGATGCGCATGAGACGACAACATCTATATACCTCGCCATCACCAAAATTGACAAGGCTTGACTCAATTTTGAGGTTTCTGCTGGTCAGAGGACCCACGATGACGACTCCCCCCGCCTCCGGTCTGCCTGACGCACCTCTTTGACGAGCCTCAGACGAGACGCCTGCCTGTTGAGCGCCTGCTGAGCGGCCTGAGCGGCTTCCCGTGAAGCCGCTCAGGCGGTCGGTGTGGCGGACAGCAGGGGCATCGCCTCGAAGGTGTGGTTCTGCCACAGTCGGCGCGAGGTCTCCTCGGGGTATGTGGTGACCGACGGTTCCGTGTCGAAGATCCGGGTCAGACGTTGCTCGGGGTCGTACGCGGGCCAGCCCGGGTCGCCCGAGGCGGCGAAGGACGTCCAGGCCGTGCGGATCTGGGACGTCAGCTCGCGGGCCTCGGCGGTGTGCTCGGGGCCGATGGCCACCGGGCCCAGGTGGGCGTCGTAGGTGCCGAACAGCAGCGGACCGTCCAGGCCGTGGCAGGCGCGCAGCAGTCCGCCCTGGCCCGGGGACTGCCAGGCCAGCTCATACAGGTACGCCCGCCCGCCCCCGCCGAAGTGCCGGTTGTACCAGGAGGCGACGTCCCCGGCGGCGTAGATGCCGGGGGCGGCCCGGCAACCGGCGTCGCATTCCACACCGTTGCCGAGGCGCAGACGGGAGTCGGACAGCCAGCCCGTCGTCGGTGTGGACCCCACGGCGACCACGACCAGGTCCGCGTCGAGCCGCGTGCCGTCGGCCAGTTCGACGGCGACCACTCGGCCCGCGGATTCCACGAACCGCGCCACTCCGACACCCATGCGCAGTGCGACCCCGTGATCACTGTGCATCTGCCCGACGAGTTCCGGCGCTCCCGCCAGGACTGGGCGATCTCCAACCCGTATCACCAGTAGGCGAGTTCGAAGGTGGGGTCCTCGGTCGTCCTCGCGTCGTAGAACTCCTGCGCGGGCATGACGGGCGCGGGCAGGTGGTAGGTGCCCGAGCGCTCCTCGACGAAGGCGGTCATGAACCGGGCTGTTTCCTCGACGAGTTCGGCGAAGCGGGTGACCAACTCCGCGCGTCGGGACTCCGGCAGGGCGCGATGAAGCAGTTCGAGCAGGTAGAGGGGATGGGGTTGCTGCCAGACGAGGAGTGCGCCGATGTCCGACGGGCTCTCCCGGCCGTCCGGGCCGACGTGCTTGGGCCAGCGGGCGCCCTCGTAGCTCTGTCGCCTGGCGGTCTCGCGCGCGGAATTCAGGATGGACAGATACCAGTCCATGCTGCGGGCGAGCAGCTCGGGCGTCCCCAGGCGGCGAAGTGGGCCCCGTGCCACCAATGCATCTCCAGGTGGAACTTGCCGAACCAGGAGTTCGCGACGAGGCCCGACTCCTGGGGCGGGAGCGAGCCGGAGCTGTTCACGGCGGTCAGATACTGCGACACCACGACGCGGCGCTCCAGCTCCGCCGCCCGCGGATTCGTGCTGCCCGCGAAGTCGACGGCGGCACCCGAGGTCCAGAAGTCGCGCCACCAGGCGGCGGCCGCGTCAGCCACGGACGCGAACGTGCCGCTGCCGAGCTCGCCACCCGACTCGTCCGAAGAAAAGCCGACCACGAGCTCCAGCGTGTTCGCCGAGCCGGTCAGCTCGAACTCGTGCGGCTCCTCCGTCGCGGACAGCGCGCCCTCGGTCCAGTCCAGCCGTACCGCGTAGGTCGTGTCGTCAAGCACCCGCCCGATACGGCCCGCCCGCTCCCCCAGCAGCTCCAGCTTCGACTCGTGCTTGTCGGGCGAGGTCCAGTCGGAGGTCTGGAAGAAGCCGTCGCTGGCGTAGGGGAATCTCAGGACGACACCGGCGAGGCCGCTGGCCAGGAGCTCCGACTCGATACGGAAGGCGACCCGTGCATGGTGCGGGTCGGCGACGGTGGTGACCCGTATCTGCTGTCCGGCGCACTCGAAGCTGCTGGTGAGCGTGCCCGACCAGAGGTCGAGTCGCTGGCGGGGGTTCGTGAGCCCTTCAGGGTCGGTCTCGGGCTCCGCAGACGAGCGCGACCGCATCCGCGCCGCCATGAACCGCATTTTGACCGGCCAGCCCGAGCGCTCCAACGGGGCCCTGACCATCGTGGCCCCCGCCCTCGAGGCCGGTGTCCCCCGCAACGCCCTCACTCAGCGCCACCTCGATCTGAAGAACGAGTTCTACGCCAAAGTCAAAGAGCGGGGACAACCCACCGACGCCGAGACCCGGCTCCGCAAACAGGTCGTACCGCTCAAGGAACTCCGCGAGAAGGACGAAGCCGAGCTCGAACAACTCCGGGCCGATGTTGAAGGGCTGGTGCGGGTGGTCAACCAACTGACATTGGAAAACCGGCAGCTGCGCAGACTGTTGTCGGCTCCCGACCCGGCTGTCCGTGTCCTTCCCGTCCAGTACATCCCGCCCCAGCCCAGCTGACATCAGCATTAGGCAGCCTCACCAGACTCAGCCCCCGCTACGAACGCCACTCCCGCAACCAACTGGCCTTTCTCGGCCTCGCCGCACCCCTGTGGTGCGACAAGCGACTCGTCCGCCTCACCACATAGGACACCCTCCAAGGCTGAGTCTCTTCACGGGTGGACAGGTCAGCAGATGACAGACGGTCGTGGGGGGGCATAAAGAGATGAGTCCCCCAACGACCGTCAGCCGAATGGCGATACCGAGGCTACTCCGCCGAGGCGGCGGGAGTGGGCGGCTACCTGGTCTTGAACCGGTCCGGACGCACGAAGTCCAGGCCCTCGATGGTCTGTTTGCCGAGCGCCTCGTGTGCGGCGATGTGGCCATAGCCGGTGGCCATTTTGAAGCCCTTTCCGGAGAATCCGGTGGCGCAGTAGATGCTGCTGTTCTGATCCAGCCAGCCGAGGAGGGGATGCCTGTCCTGGGTGAAGAGGTCGGGGAAGGCGTCGGAGCGCGCGATGGTGGGGATCAGGCCGGGGAAGAATTCGGTGACGATCTCGGTGACCTTCTCGATTTCTTCCCGGGTGAGTTCTCTGGGCACGGAGTCCGGGTCGGGGGTTGCCCTTGCGCGCCCGGCCAGCGGTCCGTCCACCGATGCCTTGACCGTCACGCCGTCGACGGCGGGTGCGCCGTACATGGAACGATCCTCGTACCACCGGCTGAAGACGGGGAAGTTCTCCGGCGAGAACTGCGTGCCGTCTTGGGCGATGAACCAGGTCAGGACGATCCGATGGGTTTCCGAGACGGCCTTGAGGTGGTGGGGCATGAGCCTTCGGGACCAGCCGCCCGAGGCGACGATGACCTTCTCGAACGTCCAGGTTCTGTCGCCCGAGGTGATGACCACGCCGTGGTCGGTTTCGGTGATGTGGTCCACGGGTGTGTTCTGAAGGACGGTGGCGCCGTTCGCCTGGGCCGCCGCGACGGCGGCGCTGACGGCGCGGTCGGTGCGCAGAACGCCGGCGCGGGGGTCATAGACGGCGCAGTCGTCGGGGCGGAGGTTGTGCTGGGGGTAGCGTTCCGCCATCTCCTCCCGGCTGAGGACGCAGTGCTCGGCTCCGGTGATGCGCGTTGCCTCGAGGAGGCTGTTGATGAAGCTGCCGTTCGCCGTCCCGATGGACAGCCCCCCGGTAGTCGTGAGGATGTCCTGCCCGGTCTCCCCTTCGAGCTCGGCCCACAGGCCGCGGGAGCGTTCGATGATGGGGTAGTACTCGGGCCTGCCGAGGTAGATCATGCGGAACAGGCGGGTGTCTCCGCCCACGGCACTGCGGCCGTGGGCGGGGGTGGAGGCCTCGAAGCCCACGACCGAGTCGGTCAGCCGGGAGGCCTGCCACAGGGCCATGCTTCCGATGCTGCCCAAGCCGATGACTGCGAGTTGTGCGTCCATGAGAGCAGTTTCCTTTTCGTTTACTCGTGGAGTCCGGCGAGCCTGCTGCCGAATCTGGCCAGGAGTGAGGTCTTGCTGGAACTCCTGCGCTCTTCCCACTGGTCGGCGATACCGAAGAGCCGGTACATGGCGTGAACGCCCAGCCAGCGGATGGGCTCCGGTTCCCACTTCCGTGCCCGGTAGCCGACCCAGGGCAGGGTGGTCCGTTCGGTTTCCTTCTCGAAGGCGAGCTCCACGAGAGTTCTGCCGCCGACGTAGGCCGACGTGACGCCGTGTCCCGCGTAGCCGGTGGACGATCCGACCCCGGATGCCGGGTCCCAGTGCACGCCGCCGTTCCAGTCCCGCGTGACGCCCAGGACTCCCGACCAGGCGTGGTCCACCTCGAAGGGGATCCCCGGGAAGAAGGAACCGAGCTTGTGCGAGATCAGGTCGATGGTGGACTGGGCGGTCGCACCGGCTCCCCCTGTGCCTGACCGGAAGCGGTAGGGGACACCGCGGCCCCCTATCGCGATACGGCCGTCCGACGTCCGCTGGGCGTAGATGAACGTGTGCGCGGAGTCGCTGAGGCACTGCAGCCCGTCCCAGCCGATCTGCTGCCATGCCTCCTCCGGCAGGGGCTTGGTCACGATCATCGAGGAATTGACCGGGATCAGGGTCCGGCTGCCCAGCAGCTGTCCCGAATAGCCTTCGGTGCAGATGAACGTCCTGGCCGCGGTGACACCTCCGTCGGCCAACGTGAGAGTTCTGCTGCCGACACTGTCCACGGGGCTGCCCTCGTAGATCCTCACCCCCATGGAGGTCAGGGTGTCGGCGAGGCCGTAGACGAGCTTCGCGGGGTGGATCCGCGCGCAGTGCTTGTAGAAGAGCCCGCCGTGGACGGTCGAGATGTTGATCCGGCTCCGGAACTCGTCCCGGTCGAGCAGCTGGATCTCGTCCTCGGTCAGCCCGTACTTCAGATCGGCGTCACGCCTGGTGACAAGTCGGCCCAGCCCCGCCTGAGTGTGGGCGGCGACGAGTGCGCCCCCCTTGTGCTGATCCGCATCGATGCCCTCGGCCTGGAGGATGTCCAGGACGGAGTCGACGCCGGCGACGAATTCCTGCTGCAGTGCCCGGCTCGCTTCGAGCCCTCCGCCGGCGCGGGCGAAGGCGGCACGGTTGCCCGGGGGCATCGCCGAGAGCCAGCCACCGTTGCGTCCTGATGCGCCGTAGCCCACCTGTTCGGCCTCGAAGACGGCGACCGAGAGCGACGGTTCGAGCTTCTTGGCGAAGTAAGCTGCCCAGAGGCCGGTGTAGCCGCCGCCGACAATGGCCACGTCGACGGATTCCTGGCCGGTGAAACGGGGGAACGAGGGCCTGGTGTCGGCCAGTTGGGCCACCCAGAAGCCGAGCTCTCCGTTTCGGGGCCGTGCCGCGAGGGCGTTCATGGTGTGTCCTTCTTCTGGGTCTGGGAACCGAGGAGCCCACTCGTTCGCCGCGCCCTTGGCGAGCAGGATGAGGCTGCCCCCATGGCGGAGCACTGGACTTCCTCGGGCTCGCCGACCGTGCCGAGCCGTGAGCTGTCAAAGACGACGTTGTCCCGCATCACGTCGGCCGGCACAGTCGGCGCCGGGGTGTCGATTCGCTCGACGAACGTGTCCAGGGCCGGTGGGAGCCGGTTCACAGCCGTACTGCTCATGACCGGTTCGCCGCCGCACCGCAGTGCAGATGAGGGGAGTTCTCCGCTCAGGCTCAGGGGTCAGGGACGAGGGAGGCCGAAGAGGACGGGGAGGTCGGCGATGTCGGTGATCCGCTCGTAGCCGAGCCAGTGCTCGTCCTGCTCCCAGCCGCGGTCCATGTACACCTTGTTCTCGATGCCCATGACGGCCGCGGAGCGATGGTCGTACATCGGGCTCGCGGAGACGTGCACGATCTCGTCGGGTGTCACGCCGAGCTTGTCGAGCATGTAGTCGAACGCGCCGAGTCGCGGCTTGTAGATGCCCATTTCCTCGGCGCTGATGACAACCTCGAACGGGGCCTTCAGGTTCTCCGCGAGGCGCTCGGCGTGCGCGGTGTCGCTGTTCGTGATGATGACCAGCGGGACCTCTTCGGCCAGGCGGTTCAGTGCCTCGGTGACACCGGGGTACGGGCCCCAGGTGGGGATGGTCTCGTACACCGCCCGCGCGTCTTCCTCGCGGTACTCGAGACCGACCTTGCGCGAGGTGCGTTCCATGGAGCGGGCGACGACCTGGTGGAACGGCTGGTACGCGCCCGTGCACTCGTCGATCCGGTACGCCTTGCAGATCCGCAGGTAATCGTCGGCGACCTCGGCCGGCAGCCGGTCGCCCAGAACCTCACGCATCGCGTCGTTGATGCTGAACTTGATCAGCGTTCCGTTCATGTCGAACGTCGCGAACTTGGGCTTGGCATCGAATCCCACAGGGTCCTCCTCGTGCTTCAAGGGAGCAGTGTGATGCATGGTCGATTGTCGACCATCTTTCGGTCGATTGTCGACCGCAAGTCTCTCGGCTGTCAATGGTCTCCGCGTCACGCGAGCTCGGGGATCCCGTGTCCGGGTGGTCGGCTTGAGGTGTTGATGCCAAATCGGCGGGGGTATAGTCGACAAACGACCAGGTGGCGTGAGCAGGGGAGGGCGACGGGGTGGACCACAAGTTCGAGTGGCAGGAGCAGCGGACGACGACGCCGGACGGTGTCTACCGCACGCTGCGTGCAGCCATCCTCGATGGAAGCGTCCCTCCTGGTGGCCAGCTGCGCGAGGCACACATCGCCACAGATCTGGGGATCAGCCGGTCCCCGCTGCGCGAGGCGCTGACCAAGCTGGAGGAGGAGGGGCTCGTCGTAAAGATCCCCTACCGGGGGGCGTTCGTCGTAGAGGTGAGCGCTCGTGAGGTCGCCGAGATCGACTCGGTCCGGCTGCACGTCGAACCGTACGCCGCCGAGCTCTCGGCCGAAGCGCTGCGTGGTCCTGAGCGGCCTCAGTTGCTGCAGACCGTCGAGGATCTGCGCCGGGCCATGGAGAAGGACGACATCCCGGCCAGCATCGACGCGCACCTCCGCTTCCACAGGCTCTTCTACGACCTCTCGGGCCACGGCGTCCTGCAGGGCATGTGGAACGGCTGGGAGACCAAGCTGCGCCTCTACCTCAGCGTCGATCACCGCACGTACAGCGACAACCCGCAGCAACTGGTCGTCGAGCACGAGAGGTTGGCCGCGGTCGCCCTGGAAGGCGACACCGACGCGTTCCGCCAGGAACTGGCCGCCCATTTCCCCATGGGGCTGCGAGCCCAGACGGGAGATCACGGGGAACGTGCGCCCCGGCACGTATGAGGTCACGCCCCCTGCGTGAAGCGCCGAAGCGCGCTTGCCACCTTGACGTTGCAGAGCGGTGCCGGGCGGCCCTGAGCCGTGCGTGCGGCTAGGGCCTGTCGTTTGGATCACGCCTGGGCCGCGGGGCTTGGTACGCACATCTGCTGCGTTGTCGTCGGTTGCCAACTCCCCCACGCTCGAACAACTCGCGCGGGGGGGGGACCCCCATCGCGTTGACTCCCTCCCCCGCCTTGCGGCTGCACGCACCAAGCCCCGCTCACCAGCAGCCATCAAGGTGCCGTAGCCCGAAGCCGGCATGAACCAAACGACAGGCCCTGGGCAACCCATTCAGCAGGCTGGGTGCGGGGTCGGGCGCAACTCGGTGCGGCTGCTGATGCTGTCGCGGTCCTTCGGCAGTGCCCGCCCCCGGCGTATCGCTGCTGCCGGTCCGCCGATCGTCCACCGCCCTGACGGCGCCTCACCTCCCTCTTTTCCTTCTTTGTCATGCGGACAGGTGCGCTGCTGCGTGTGCTCCGAGGCCGCACCCGAGCGTTGAAGTTTGTATTGACAGTGCTCTACGGGCAGCCATATGGTCGACAAACGACAATAGACGGCGGTTTTAAGCCCCGATATGGCGCTTTGTGGCCACTGATACTCGAGGAGAGAACCGAGTACAGATGATCAAGATTCATGTTAAACAGGTACTTGTGACCAACCGCGTTGGTCTGTTCCCTATGCCGTCCGCGGCGGTGACGCGATGAGCCAGCCCGTGACATCGGCAGCGAGCACCGGTTCGGCTTCCGCTCGGCTTCAGGCCCTGGGCCTCGCCCTTCCCGAACTCAACGACAACCCGTACTACGTGCACCACCGGTCGGTGGGCTCCAGCATCTACATCTCGGGCCAACTGCCTTACAAGGACGGTTGGCTGCTGGGCCAGGGCATTGTCGGCCGGGACGTGGAGCTGGAGACGGCGCGGTCACTGGCCCGCCATGCCGCGCTCAACGCTCTCGCCGCCGCTGTGCAGGCGGTGGGTGAGCTGGACCGGGTCCGGATCGTGCAGATGCTGGTCTTCGTGGCCAGTACGCCGGACTTCGGAGAGCAGTCGAACGTCGCCAACGCGGCCAGTGACCTGCTGATCGAGGTGCTGGGCGAGAACGGACGACACGCTCGCACCGCGATCGGTGTCGCCGGGCTGCCGCTGAACAGCCCTGTCGAGATCCAGATGGTCTGCACCGCCGTCCCGAGGAGGGCAGCGTGAACCGGCTGCAACGAGCACTCGACGCTCTGGTCGAGCGGATCGACACCCCCGTGCCGATCGTGCTGGTCGACGTCATGCAGGGCAACATCGACCGCATTCAGGGCTTCGCCGACCAGCAAAACCTCAAGGTCAGGCCGCACGTCAAGACGCACAAGTGCGTGGAGATCGGGCGACGCCAGATCGAGGCCGGCGCGGTCGGAATCACCGCGGGAAACGTCGGTGAGGCCGAGGTCTTCGCCGCAGCCGGGTTCGACGACATCTTCCTCGCCTACCCGATCTGGGCCGCGGGAACGAAGCGAGCCCGGATCCGCCGGCTCGCCGAGTCCTCCCGGCTGCGGGTCGGCGTCGACAACGTCGCGGCGATCGAGGCTCTCGCCGACGCGATGGGAGACGAACCCGACCGGCTGCAGGTCGTGATCGAGGTCGACTGCGGCGCCCGTCGTTCCGGGGCGCCGCCCGAGGCCGCGGGCGATCTCGCGCTCGCCGCCCGCAAGCGCGGTCTGGTGCCGGTAGGCGTCTTCACCTATCCCGGTCACGGTGGCGTCGGCCCGGACGCTCGCCGACGCGCCGCCCAGGACCAGGAAGCCGCGCTCATCGCCGCCGTACGCAGCCTCGCCGACGTCGGGGTCACCGCGGAGGTGGTCAGCGCCGGCTCCACTCCCACCCTCGAGTTCTCCACCAGCAGCGTGATCACCGAGATCCGTCCCGGCGAGTACGTCTTCGGCGATCTGAACAACGCCCGGTTGGGCTCCTGCACGGAGGACCAGATCGCGCTGTTCGTCGCCGGCACCGTGGTCAGCGACTGGGTTCCCGGCCAGGTCATCGTCGATGTGGGCAACAAGGCCCTCAGCAAAGAAGGAAGCCCCGAGATCGGCTACGGCGGCATCGCCGGCACGAAGGCGGTCCTGTCCAAGGTCAACGAGTACCACGGGTTCCTTCCGCTGCCGGACGGCGAGTTCCGCCCCAGCGTCGGCACCGTCGTCCCTGTGGTGCCGAACCACGTATGCCCGGTCGTCCTCGGTTTCGAGGAACTGATCGTCACCGACAGCACGGGCACGTCGCTGGAGCGCTGGCCCGTCGACGCCCGCGGATTCCTCAACTGACCGGCATGGGACGAGACCCCCGTCCTCCCCAAGCCCCCATCCCCGACCGACCTCCCCCGTAAGAGGAGTGCCTGACATGAGACTCAAGAACGTCACGGCCCTGGTGACAGGCGCCAGCAGTGGCATAGGGCAGGCGGTGAGTTCCCACTTCCGCCGCGAGGGCGGGCGGCTGCTGCTCACCGGCCGCAAGGAGCGGCTCGACAGCGCTCAGCCCGACGACCTGTACGTTCCCGGAGACCTCAACGACGAGGCGTTCGTCGAGCACCTGGCCAAGCAGGCCGCGGAGTCCTTCGGCACCGTCGACGTCGTCGTCCTCAACCACGGTCTGCAGGCCGACAGCCCACTCACCGAGATGGCCTGCGACGACGCGAAGAACGTGCTGGAGAGCAACCTGCTCAGCGCGTTCCTGGTGATGAAGCACTTCGCGCCGCTGATGCCCGAGTCCGGCGGCTCGTTCGTCTGCGTCAGCTCACGGCTGGGCATGGTCGGCATGGCCGGGCAGGTCCTGTACTCCGCCGCCAAGGGGGGCCTCATCATGCTCGCCAAGGGCGCGGCGATCGAGTGGGCCCCGCGCAACATCCGCGTCAACGTCGTCGCTCCTGGCCTGACCGCCACCCCGATCATCGAAGCGGCGTTCCAGCGCAGGCCCGACCCCGAGGGCTACCGCCGCCAGCGCGAGAGCACGATCCCGCTCCAACGTCTCGCCACCCCCGAAGAGGTCGCTGACGCGGTGCTCTTCTTCGCATCGTCGGAGTCGTCGTACGTGACCGGATCGGTCCTGGCCGTCGACGGCGGGTACACCGCTGGCTGAACACCCTGCTGGGGCATCACCACCAGCAAGGAGCTCAACGAGCCTGTTCTCCGTCGCGCCTTCCGCCTCGGGCGTCCGCCGACTGCGGCATGACCGATCGACCACGAGTCGAGCGCATGCCCCTGTCGCCGCAGACGAACTGCCCACCCACAGTGCGCCCGTGCCGAGGACCGCATCCGCGCCACCCCGGCCACCGCGACGCATCGCCGGCCTCCGCACATCGGCACGTGACCGTGATGTGATGCCGATGCCGTGCGCCCCGCTCGTTTTCGAGATCTCTCGTGAAACCACCCGCTGAGCAACCGCCGGGCCGATGGACCGCTCGGCACGTCCCTCAGCCGCAGACTCGGCTCTGACTCATCCCTCACCAGAGCCCTCATGCCGCGGCTCTGGTGAGGCCCCCCACTCCGCTGATCACCGCCTGTCAAAAGCGGCGATCGGCACGCCCAAAACGGCGATCGGCAACGCAGGCGGACGATGCTCTGTCCGCGTTCGCCGCCCTGAACGATCCCCCCCGCCTGCGAGGTAAAGCCCCCGCACAGCTGGTCCCACGCGTTCCCAGATGAGGAGTATTGCCATGAGTGATGCCCAGATCGGTCGTAGAGCGCTCCTGCGCGGAGCAGGCGGCCTGGCCGCCCTCGCCGCTCTTCCTTCCCTCTCCGCCTGCGGTACCGGCTCCAGCCGGACGGCCGGTGGGAGTGGTGGCAAGGGCGGTAAGACGGTGGTCGTCCGTGACAGCGGCGGCTCTTACGGTGCGGCTCTGCAGAAGGCGATCTACACGCCGTTCACGCAGGAGACCGGCATCAGTGTCAAGGTGCTGAACCTGGACGACGCTCCGCTGCTGGCGCAGATCAAGCAGGGCCGGCCGCAGTGTGACCTCATCAACAACGCGATGATGTCTCACTACAAGTACGTGGCCCAGGACGCTCTGGAGACCCTGGACCTGGACCGGGTCAAGAGCGTGAAGAGCGCGAAGATCCCTGACAACCAGATCACCGAGCACGCCGTGGGCAGCAGCTTTTACGGTCAGTGCATCGCGTACCGCACCGATGCCTTCGGCGGTAAGAAGCCGGAGTCGTGGGCGGACTTCTGGGACACCAA
>NZ_VBZC01000095.1:0-25379 GCF_005786655.1 Streptomyces montanus | reverse complement strand
CCCCCAGGTTCGTATGTCGGCTGCGGGTCGGCTGTGGCTGGTCGCGCAGTTCCCCGCGCCCCTCGGGGGGCTGCGCCCCCCAACCCCCCAGGTTCGTATGTCGGCCGCGGGCCGGCCGTGGCTGGTCGCGCAGTTCCCCGCGCCCCTCGGGGGGTCCCGTCGTATCCCACCTGCCCGTGGCGGAGCCGCATGTTGATGCAGCCGCGTGCCCCTTACGGGGCCTCCTGCTCCGGTTCCAGGGGTGGGGTGGTGACGCAGCCGTGGGTCTGGCACTCGGGGCGTGTGCAGTCCGGTGGCGGGCGGCGGACCGTCGCGAAGGCGATCGCCGCGCCCGCCACGAGCACCGCCGCGCACAGCGGCATCGCCCGCTCGAACGCGTCGTCGAAGGCGGCCGCAGACCGGTACGCCTCCTCCCCCATCCCCACGAGCAGCGGCAACGCGGCCACCGCCACGAGCCCGGCCGCGCGGGCCGCCGCGTTGTTGATCCCGCTGGCCAAGCCCGCCCGCGAGGTGTCCACGGAGGCGAGCACGGTCGCGGTGAGCGGCGCGACCAGGGTCACCATGCCGAGCCCGAGCACGAGCAGCGCGGGCAGCACGTCCAGGACGTACGACGCGTCCACGCCCACCCGCAGCATCAGCAGCATCCCGGCCGCGCACAACAGCGGGCCGACGGTGAGGGGGATGCGCGGGCCGATGCGCCGGGCGAGGTCGCCCGAGCGGGCCGACAGCAGCAGCATCAGGGCGGTGATGGGCAGCAGCGCCGTACCGGCTCCCAGCGCCGAGTAGCCGGAGACGACCTGCAGCTGGACCGCGACGAGGAAGAAGAAGCCGCTGAAGGCCGCGTACACGCACAGGGTCACCACGTTGACCGCCGTGAACTGCCGAGACGCGAAGATGTCGAGCGGCATCATCGGATCGGGCCGCCGCCGCTCGACGTACACGAAGGCGATGCCCGCCACGACGCCCGCTACCGCCGTCCCCGCGACGACGAGAGAGCCGCCGCGGGCCTCGATGAGGGCGTAGGTGACCAGCGCGAGCGCGAGTGCGCCGAGGGCCGCGCCCAGCACGTCGAAGCCGCGCCCGTGGGCCTGCCCGTCCTTCGACTCCGGTACGTGGCGCACGGCGATCGGCGCGCACAGCAGCGCGAGCGGGACGTTGAGCAGGAACACCCAGCGCCAGCCGGGACCGTCCACCAGCCAGCCGCCCATGAAAGGGCCGACCGCCGCGCCGACGCCGCCGAACCCCGACCACAGGCCGACGGCCTTCGCCCGGTCGTCGGGGTGGAACGACGCCTGGATCAGGGCGAGCGAACCGGGCGTGAGCAGCGCACCGCCGATGCCCTGAAGGGCGCGGGCCGCCACCAGCATCCCCGCGTTCGGCGCGAGCCCGCACAGCAGCGAAGCCACCGCGAACCAGATCACGCCGACGACGAAGACCTTCCGGCGGCCGAAGCGGTCGCCCAGGGCGCCGCCCAGGAGGATCAGGCCGGCGAGCGTGAGCGTGTACGCGTTGACGGTCCACTGGAGGGCGGCCAGGTCCGCGTCCAGATCGCGGCCGATGCGCGGCAGCGCGACGTTCACGACCGTCGAGTCCAGCAACGCCATGCTCGAACCGAGCACCGTGGTCAGCAGGATCCACTTCCCCGTGGGGGTGGAGATCCTGACGGCCGGGTTCTCCTGCGGAGGGGCAGCCATACCCGGAGCATACGGAAGGGCCCGGCACCCGGGAGGGTGTCGAGCCCTTCACGTACGGACTACGGACCTGGCATCCCAGGACCTGACATCAGGACCTGGCCACGGACCGCGTGTTACTTGATCTTCGTGCCCGTGGAGCGCAGGTTCGAGCAGGCCTCGGTGACGCGCGCGGCCATCGACGCCTCGGCGAGCTTGCCCCAGGTCCGCGGGTCGTAGGTCTTCTTGGAACCGACCTCGCCGTCGACCTTCAGGACGCCGTCGTAGTTCTTGAACATGTGGTCGGCGACGGGACGCGTGAAGGCGTACTGGGTGTCGGTGTCGATGTTCATCTTGACGACGCCGTTCTCCAGGGCGGTCGCGATCTCCTGCGCGGTGGAGCCGGAGCCGCCGTGGAAGACGAAGTCGAACGGCGACGGCTTGCCGAACTTGGCCGCGACACCCTCGTCCAGCTCCTTCAGGAGCTCGGGGCGCAGGACGACGTTGCCCGGCTTGTAGACGCCGTGCACATTGCCGAAGGACGCGGCCAGCAGGTAGCGGCCCTTCTCGCCCAGGCCGAGGGCCTCGGCCGTACGGATCGCGTCGTCGACCGTCGTGTAGAGGGAGTCGTTGATCTCGTGGGAGACGCCGTCCTCCTCGCCGCCGGTCGGGGTGATCTCCACTTCGAGGATGATCTTCGCGGCGCGGGCGCGCTCCAGGAGCTCCTGGCCGATCGCGAGGTTGTCGGCGAGGGTCTCCGCCGAGCCGTCCCACATGTGGGACTGGAACAGCGGGTTCTGCCCGGCCTTGACGCGCTCCTCGGAGATGGCCAGCAGCGGACGCACATACCCGTCGAGCTTGTCCTTCGGGCAGTGGTCGGTGTGCAGCGCGACCGTGATGTCGTACTTGGCGGCGACGATGTGCGCGAACTCGGCCAGCGCGGTCGCGCCGATCACCATCTCCTTGTTGTGCTGGCCGCCCAGGAACTCCGCACCACCGGTGGAGATCTGGATGATGCCGTCGCTCTCGGCCTCCGCGAAGCCGCGGAGCGCAGCGTGCAGGGTCTGCGACGAGGTCACGTTGATGGCCGGGTAGGCGAACTTGCCTGCCTTCGCCCGGTCGAGCATCTCGTTGTAGACCTCGGGGGTTGCGATGGGCATCTGTCCGCTCCTTGTATGTGCGGTGGCGTTGTGCTTACTGCCCTGACCTAGGGGGCGACGTCATCGTCGTCCCCATCTTTCCAGACTTGACCCGATGCTCCAGCCCTGGGCGTCAAGGGTCCAGAGGGCCGTACGCCCCGGGGGCGACAGGGCGTACGGACTCAGGCCGGCGGCCTCCGGTCAGTCGAGGCCCAGTTCGCCTCAGTCGAGGCCGAGTTCGTCCTTCGAGTACGCGAAGAGGTACGGAACTCCGGCCCCCTCGGTGATTTTTTCGGCGGCGCCGGTCGCGCGGTCGACGATCGTCGCGACGGCGACCACCTCGGCCCCGGCCTCGCGCACGGCCTCGACCGCGGTGAGCGGGGAGCCGCCGGTGGTGGAGGTGTCCTCGACGACCAGGACCCGGCGGCCCTCGATGGCCGGGCCCTCCACGCGGCGCTGCATGCCGTGCGCCTTGGCGGCCTTGCGGACGACGAACGCGTCGAGCCGCCGGCCGCGCGCGGCGGCCGCGTGCAGCATCGAGGCGGCCACCGGGTCGGCGCCCATGGTGAGCCCGCCCACGGCGTCGAAGTCGAGCTCGGCCGTCAGGTCGAGCAGCACCTGACCGACCAGCGGCGCGGCCTCGCCGTCGAGGGTGACCCGGCGCAGGTCCACGTAGTAGTCGGCCTCAAGACCCGAGGAGAGGGTCACCTTGCCGTGCACCACGGCCTTGTCCTTGATCTGCTGCAGCAGCGCGCCGCGTACGTCACTCATGCGAGTCAGCTTAGGCGCGCCCGCCACCACGTCCAGGCGGCCGTGGTCAGGGGCGCCGCCACGTCCACGTGGTGGACGCTTCCAGGGGCTCGATGGGGGTGACCAGGCGGGGCAGGGTGGTGAGCCCGTTGGGCGGGCCGGTCTGCGGCTCCACGCACACGGCCGCCTCCTGCTCGTCGTACACGACGACCCACTCCTCGCGACTGGCCACCTTGAGCTCCAGCTGCCCCGGCCAGGTCAGAGTCACGTCGACCCCGCCCGGCATTCCGAAGCAGTCGTCCCAGGGGCCGGGCTTCGGGTCGATCTGCCGGCCGGTGGGCAGATGGTCGTCGCCGCGCTCCTCCTGCCAGGCGGCGCTGAAGTCGATGCGTACGTCGTCGCCGCCGAGGTTGCGGTTGAACCACGGGTGCCAGCCGATCTGCGCCGGGAAGGAGTCGTCGTACGTCTCCACGGCCATGGTCAGCGTCAGCGTGTCCTCGGTCAGCGTGACGACCTGGGTGACACGGCCCGCGTACGGCCAGGGGTCGACGAGGTCGTACGTGATCACGGCCTCGCGCTCGCTCGTACGTGCCGTGCGCCAGGCCCCGTCGCGGGCGGTGCCGTGGATGGCGTGCGGCGGGGAGTTGAGGGGCAGCTCGTGCACGGTGGCGCCGTTCAGGAAACGGCCGTCCCGGACGCGTCCGCACCACGGGACCATCGGGAAGCAGCCGAACTTCTCGCCTTGGCGCAGCAGTTCGAGCCCGCCGACCCGCAGCCCCCCGACCCGTCCGCCGTTCCCCGGCCGCACGGTCACCTCCGCGTCGCCCGCGGTCAGCGTGATGTCTTCGTCACTCACGGGAAGACCCTACTGGGCTGCGGAACGGAACGATCAGCGGCGTCGGCGCAGGACGCGGCTCACGACGATGGCCGAGGCCAGGACGAAGGCGGCGGCGGGGGCCGCCCAGCGCAGGGTCGCGCTGTGGGACACGGCCTCGGGCGCGGGTGTCGGCGCGTACCGCCCGCGCGGTGGCGCGTGGTCGACCTCCTCCGCGCTCCGGCCGATCATCGTCCGCCGGGCGTGCGCCGCCTCGGCGGGCGGTTCCGCGTCCGCGTCCGCCTCCTCGAAGCCGCCCTCGAAGTCGCTCTCGTCGTAGGAGGCGAGGGCCGGGGGCGGAACCTCGGTCTCGGAGAGGGAGGGTTCCTCGGCGGCCGCGGATTCGGAGTCCTGGGCGCCTTCGGGCGGCGCGACAGCCGCTTCTTCAGCCTCTCCCGCCTCTTTCGCCTCTTTCGCCTCCTGATCGGAGGCGGCGGCGATGTTCTCCGCGAATCGGTTCAGCAACCGCGTACTCGCCGAGGCCACCGCGTCCACGGGCAACTCCGCGATCCGTCCGTCGGCCGTGGCCGTCCCGTCGAAGGCGAACGTCGAGCCGCCCTCCGCCGGGCGGAGCGACAGTGTGAGCGCGAGCTTCACGGAGCCACTGCCACGGGCCTCGGTCGCGTCGCCCGCAACGGAGTAGGTCCCGTCGTCCTGCCCGGCGACCTGGAGCGTCCCGCGATACGTGATGGTGTGGCCGCCCACTCGCACCTTCAGCCGCCCGGAGACGGGTGCCGTCCCCGCCTCCTGCTGGAGCCCGGGCACCGCCCGGGCCACCCGCGCGGGATCGGCGAGGGCTTCCCGAAGACGTTCGGCGGCAACCGGAACGAACACCTCATGCTCCATGTCTGCCGAGCCTACCCAGCAAGTCCCGACCCGCACCTCCCCTATCAAGGGATTCCCCGTACGGAGGGCAAGCAGGCGCCCTTCAGTGGCACGGGGAACTACAGCGCGCCCCGTCAGGGGCGCGGGGAACGGCGCGACCAGCCACGGCGGGCCCGCAGCCGAAAGACGAACCCGGGGGTCTGGGGGCGCAGCCCCCAGGGATGGGACGGGTAGGGGCGGCGGGGGCGAGAAACCGCCGGATCAGCGCCAGCCGGCATACCGCGGATGCCCCGTCAGGGGCGCGGGGAACTGCGCGACCAGCCACAGCCGGCCCGCACCCGAAATGCGACCCCGGGGTGGTGGGGGCGCAGCCCCCAGGGATGGGACGGGTAGGGGCGGCGGGGGCGACAAACCGCCGGATCAGCGCCAGCCGGCATACCGCGGATGCACCAGCGTGGACACCGGCACCCCCGGCGGCCGCGCCCCCTCCGCCGACCACACACCCCCCGGCAGGGACGGCGCCGCACGGCCCGCAAGCACGAACCCCCACTCGCCCGGCACCCGCGACGGACCCGCCGCCGCGTGGTCGGGACCCGCCGCCGTGTGGTCGGGACCCCCCGCGAACCCGGAATCGCGGCCACCGACCCGGTACGGCACGCTCCGCAGCCCAGCCGCCCGCACCGTCGCGTCGACGGTCCAGAAGACCCGCGGCCGCGAAGCCACCGGCCCCGCGTGCACGACGAGCCGGCCGTCCACCGCGAGAACTCGCCGGGCAAGGCCGTAGAACTCCTGCGAGTACAGCTTCGTACTGGCCGTGATCCCCGGATCCGGCAGATCGGAGACGATGACGTCGTACGTGCCCCGTGTCTGCCGCAGCAGGGCGAAGGCGTCGGCGGTGACGACCCGCACCCGCGGATCCCGGTACACGTGCTCGTTCAGCGCGGACAGCGCCGGGTCGCGGCGCGCCAACCGCACGACGGCCGCGTCGGGTTCGACGACATCCACCCGCCGAACGCCCGGGTGCCGCAGCACTTCGCGCACGGAGAGCCCGTCCCCGCCACCGAGGACGAGCACGCGCGCATGCGGCCCGTTGTCCATCGCCGGGTGCACCAGCGCCTCGTGGAAGCGCCGCTCGTCACGCCCGCTGATCCGCAGCCGCCCGTCGAGGAAGAGGTGGAAGTGCCGGCCGTCCGCGCCCCCGGTGATGACGATCTCCTGTACGTCCGTCCGCAGCGCCACCCGAACGTCCTCGCCGTACACGGCTTTCCGCGCCGCCCGCTCGAAGTCGTCGACGAGGACGGCGGCCGAGGCGAGCGTCCCGAGTACGACGACGTTGGCGAGGACCAGCAACCGCCGTCCGCGGCGGGTCAGGTCCTGCCGGAACAGACCGAGGACGAGCGCGCCGCCCGCGACCGCGTTGACGGTCCCGGTCATCAGCGCTCCGGTCAACTGCCCGAGCAGAGGCAGCAGGAGGAAGGGAAAGGCGAGTCCACCGACCAGCGCGCCCACGTAGTCCGCGGCGAACAGATCCGCCACGGCCCCGCCCGCGTCCTGGCGCCGGACCCGCTGGATCAGCTCCATCAGCAGGGGCACTTCGGCACCGATGAGCAGCCCGATGGCGAGCGAGAAGCCGACGAGCAGCCAGCGGGAGCCGCCCTCCCACATCCCGCCCCAGCCGCCGGTCCAGGCGAACGCGGCGTACAGGGCCATCGCGCTGCACCCGCCGACCAGCGCGAGCAGCGCCTCGATCGCGCCGAAGCCGGCCGCGGCGCGGCAGCGCAGCCGCTTGGCGCCGAGCGAGCCGATGCCCATCGCGAAGACCATCACGGACAGGACCACGGAGGCCTGGGTGACGGAGTCTCCGATCAAGTACGAGGCGAGGGCGACCAGTTCGAGTTCGTACACGAGTCCGCAGGCCGCGCAGGTGAAGGCACCGGCGAGGACGAAGAACCGCCCGAGGGACGGTCTGACGGGCAGCCGCGCCGGACCCGCACCACTCCAGGGCGGCGGAACACCGGGCGGGGCCGGCGCGTGCGGCTCGATCATTCCGCGAACGCTACGTCACGCCTCCGGCCCACTTTGTCACCCACACGTGTGGAACTTCAGCCCCCGACGCATACTGCGGCGCTATGCCGGCGCAGGCGCGGGCGCCGCCACTCTGGCCCCAACTCGCGTACGCGTGGCCACCAGTTGGCCCTCCTGCGGATACGCGTGCCATGTCCGCCAGTGCATCTGACCCTCGTGCCACTGGGCGAGCATCGCGGTGAACGCGTGCGGGCTGCCGGGGAAAACGCCCGCCAGGCCCTTGGGGTGGTCGGCCACCAGCGCCAGCAACTCCTGTGCGCGCCCCGCGAATGAGCCGCGCGACAGCGTTTCGACGCGCGCCGCGAACTCGTACTCCCAGTCACCGATGCGTTTCGCGACGCCGAGCGGCAGGGGCGTACTGCTGCCCGGAATACAGGCGACGGTTTCCGAGCAGATGCCCTGGCGCTCCTCCAGGAGCACCTGGTGGGACGCGCCCAGCAGTCTCAACTGGAGCTTCGCGCCGGAGAGTTCGAGATCGAGGGTGGCGAGGGCGGGCAATGGTTCGCGCCCCAGGGCCCAGGCGAGATCGGCCGCACGCGTGTCGGTATAGGCGGTTGTGAGGGTCGTGAGCATGGGTCGGCTCCGCAGGCACGCAAAGAGTGAGTGGATTCGTCGCACCCCGTCGGCGCCGGGAAAACGCCCGGCCTGCCTGGTCAGAATGATTTTCGGGGTCTGCGGTGGGGGACTACGAGGGAATCATGAACGGCGCGTCCGCCACAGCATTTTTACCCATCTTCGTGCGATTTCCATCCCCCCGAGGGCTCAACAGCTCAACTGTTCAACCAGGGAGTGAACCCCTGTTGCCGAATGCGCCCCCAGTGCACCGCGCGCCCCCAACACCCCACACCCCGAACACGCCAACGGCGAAGCGCCCGCCGGGAGATGGCCCCGGCGGGCGCTTCGTGGTGCCGGACGGTCCGGATGCGGGCCCCCGGCGGACCAGCTGCCCCGTGTCAGCTGCCTCCGCCACCGCATCCTCCCCCGCCGCCCCCGCAGGACGACCCGCCTCCGCAGGACGAGCCGCCGCCGCACGAGCTTCCGGACGAACCGCAGGACGCGCCGCCGCTGCCTCCGCCTCCGGCCGCCCACCAGCCGCCCGTGCCGCCGCTCCGGGAGTGGCCGCGCGAACGCGCACGCGCCCTCCTGGTGTCCGTCCTCGCGGCGGCCACGATGCCGATGACGAGGACTATGCAGACTGCCGCCAGGATGAAGCCCATAACCATGACGTCACCCTCCTTTCGTTCCCCCGAAGCGACCCCCCGTGGGCCATTGCTTCTCGCCTGTGCTTCTTGTGTGAAAGGGGGATGCCCCCGCCCGCCGAAGGCCAAAGCAGAGTTGAGGAACTCCAGAGGTTGCGCGCAGGATGGCCGCCATGACCTCCAGCGCACGCCCGATCCTCAACCGCCGGCTCGCCGAGTTCGGGACGACGATCTTCGCCGAGATGTCGGCCCTCGCCCTGAGCACCGGTTCGATCAACCTCGGCCAGGGCTTTCCCGACACCGACGGCCCGGAGGAGATCCGCGAGGCGGCGGTGCGGGCGCTGCGCGACGGCCGCGGCAACCAGTACCCGCCCGGCCCCGGCATCCCCGAGCTGCGCACGGCGATCGCCGCGCACCAGGAGCGCCGGTACGGACTGACGCACGACCCCGACACCGAGGTCCTCGTCACGGCAGGCGCGACCGAGGCGATCGCGGCGGCGCTGCTCGCCCTGCTGGAGCCCGGCGACGAGGTGATCGCCCTTGAGCCGTACTACGACTCGTACGCGGCCTGCATCGCGATGGCGGGCGGCACGCGCGTTCCCGTGACGCTGCGCCCGAGCGAGCGCTCGTTCCGGCTCGACCTGGACGAACTGCGGGACGCGGTCACCGACCGCACCCGCCTCCTCCTGATCAACACCCCGCACAACCCCACCGGCACCGTCCTCACCCGCGAGGAGCTCACCGCGATCGCCGAGCTCGCCGTGGAGCGGGATCTGCTCGTGGTCACCGACGAGGTGTACGAGCACCTGGTCTTCGACGAGGCCGAGCACATCCCGCTCGCGACCTTCCCCGGGATGCGAGAGCGCACGGTCACCATCGGCTCCGCGGGAAAGTCGTTCTCGTTCACCGGCTGGAAGGTCGGCTGGGTGACGGCGGCGCCCGCGCTGGTCTCGGCGGTCCGCTCGGCGAAGCAGTTCCTGACGTACGTCGCCTCGGGACCCTTCCAGTACGCGGTCGCCGAGGCGCTGACGCTGCCCGACACCTACTTCACCGCCTTCCGGGAGGACATGCGGGCCAAGCGGGATCTGCTCAGTGCCGGACTCGCACAGGCGGGGTTCGAGGTGTTCCGGACGGCCGGGACGTACTTCATCACCACCGACATCCGCCCGCTCGGCGAGAGCGACGGCTTCGCGTTCTGCCGCGCGCTGCCTGAACGGGCGGGCGTCGTCGCGATCCCCAACGCGGTCTTCTACGACCACCGGGAGGCGGGGGCACCGTTCGTGCGGTTCGCGTTCTGCAAGCAGACAGAGGTACTGGAGGAGGCCGTCAAACGCCTGCGCTCGCTCTGACATCGAGCCGGAGGCCGAGTCCGCCGCTTCGAAACATTGACACATCGTTGCGTTTTCACGACGCTTTGACGCGTGAGCCCAGTACGCCGCGGCGATAGCTCGCCCATCCACAACCGGCTCAAGGTGCTGCGCGCCGAACGCGGCCTCAGCCGCGCCGCGCTGGCCGAAGCCGTGGACGTCAACCCGCAGACCATCGGAGCCCTGGAGCGCGGCAACTACTACCCCAGCCTCGACCTCGCCTTCCGCATCTGCGAGGTCTTCGGGCTGCCGGTCGAGGCGGTGTTCAGCCGCCACCCCTTCGCACCGCTGTCCACGCAGCTCTACCAGCCCACGGAGGAATCCAGTGAGTCAGCCCAGCGCCCGCAC
Organism: Streptomyces montanus; assembly: GCF_005786655.1. NCBI lineage: Bacteria > Bacillati > Actinomycetota > Actinomycetes > Kitasatosporales > Streptomycetaceae > Streptomyces > Streptomyces montanus. Next base: position 15,122 of record NZ_VBZC01000095.1, on the reverse strand, counting down.
TGACCTGGCGGGTCGCCGGGTTCCCGCGCACGTGAGGTACCGCCGCGCGGCCTCCGCGGCCATGGCGCTGCTGCTCGCCGGAATGCTGGTGTTCGCGCTCACCTCCGACGGCAACGCCTTCACGCACGCCCCCTGGATCCTGGGGCTGTTCCTGTGGCTGGTGCTGTGGGGTGTCCTGCGCTCCGGTACGCGGGCGATCGCCGAGCGTCCGGCAGAGCGGCTCGACGAGCGGGAGCGCGAGGTGCGCGACCGGGTCGGCTTCATCGGCTACCAGTTCGCGATCGCGTCCGGAATGGCCGTCGTCCTGATGCTCGTCGTCTTCCAGAACGACCGGGCGGTCCTCGACCGCGCCCCGGCGGTGCTGACCACCCTGATGCTCGCCGCGTCCGTGCTGCCGACCGTCATCCTCGGCTGGGCCAGGCCCGACGAGGAACTGGACGCCGACGACTGAGCGCCCTCAGCGACCTCAGCGCCCGCGGGCCTTGTTGTGCGCCACCACGGCGATGATCAGGGCGATGGCTATGGCGATGATCACGGCCGTACTCATGGAGTTCCTCCTGTGGTCCCTTGAAAGCACATGCTTGCCATTCTTACTTCTCCACACAATAGTGTTGTGAAAACACAACGACAAGTGATGTGCAAACGGCAAGAGCCCGGCCCGGGCACGCGACCTTGGTGGTCGGTGCCCCGGCCGGGCTCTCCTTCGTCCAGTAGCCGCGGGGACTACTCGTCGTCGGGCTTCTCCGCCTCGTTGATCTCCTGCTCCAGGCCGAGCTGCTCGACGAGCCACTTGTCGAACTCGATGGCGGCCCGCACCCAGCTGACCGTCGAGGACACGAAATGCTCCAGGCTGACGCCGGTGCCGATCAGCATCTGCGCCTCGCCGATCAGGCGGACCGTGCCGTCGTCGTGCGTGTGGCTGTAGACCTTGGGCCACAGCGTGCGCCGGTTCCAGTCGTCGATCGACTCGAGGAGCTGGGGCTTCTCGTCGATCTGGTGCGGCCGGTCGTAGAACGTCCGCACCGAGAAGACCTGCTGGTCCCCCTCACCACGGAACATGAAGTACGTACGGAACTGCTCCCACGGCGCCGCGAGGTCACCCTCGTCGTCGACGACGTACTTCAGCTCCATCTGGTCGAGGAGCTGCTTCACGAGGTCCTGATCCGGGACGACGGGGCCCGCCGGTCCACCGCTCTGCGGCTCGGGCTGGCCCCCGAAGTTCGGAATCGAGGACGGGTCGATGCTCACCGTGTTTTTCCCTTCGTACGGATTCCGCCATCCTCTCCCATGCGGGGCGGGGGGTGGCAACCCCCGACCCGCGCGGTTCGGCCGGTTCGGTGTCCGTTGGCCGGATCCCCCACGGGGATTCAGCTCACAGCGTTTTTCCGTGCCGGATCACAGCGTCTTCCCGGGCCGGATCACAGCTTTTTCGCGGTCCCGGAATCGGCGGTCGCCGCCCCCACGATCAGCTCGTCCCCGAAGCGGTCCACGCGGACCGTGTCGCCGTCCTTGACCTCGCCCGCGAGGATCTCCTTGGCGAGGCGGTCGCCGATCGCGGTCTGGACGAGACGGCGCAGAGGGCGGGCACCGTAGGCCGGATCGTTGCCCTCGTCGGCGAGCCAGGCCAGGGCCTCGTCGGTGACGTGCAGGCTGAGGCGGCGTTCGGCGAGGCGCTCCGCGAGGCGGTCGATCTGGAGCCGGGCGATCCTGGTGAGCTCGTCCTTGTCCAGGGCCGAGAAGACCACCAGGTCGTCGAGCCGGTTCAGGAACTCCGGCTTGAACGAGGCCCTCACCACCTCCAGCACCTGCTGCTTCTTCTCCTCCTCGCTGATGATCGGGTCGACCAGGAACTGGCTGCCCAGGTTCGAGGTGAGGACCAGAATCGTGTTGCGGAAGTCGACCGTGCGGCCCTGTCCGTCCGTGAGGCGCCCGTCGTCGAGCACCTGGAGCAGGATGTCGAAGACCTCCGGGTGCGCCTTCTCGACCTCGTCGAGGAGTACGACGCTGTACGGGCGGCGGCGGACCGCCTCCGTCAACTGGCCGCCCTCCTCGTAACCCACATAGCCGGGGGGCGCGCCGACCAGCCGGGCGACGCTGTGCTTCTCGCCGTACTCCGACATGTCGATACGCACCATCGCCCGCTCGTCGTCGAAGAGGAAGTCCGCGAGCGCCTTGGCCAGTTCGGTCTTGCCCACGCCGGTGGGGCCGAGGAAGAGGAAGGATCCGGTGGGCCGGTCGGGGTCCGCGATACCCGCGCGTGAGCGGCGTACGGCGTCCGACACCGCACGTACGGCCTCGGTCTGGCCGATGAGCCGGCGGCCCAGCTCGTCCTCCATCCGCAGGAGCTTCTGCGTCTCGCCCTCGAGGAGCCGTCCGGCGGGGATGCCCGTCCAGGCGGCGACGACGTCCGCGATGTCGTCGGAGCCGACCTCCTCCTTCACCATCGTGTCCTTGGCGACCTCCTCCTCGGCCTCGGAGGCGGCCTCCAAGTCCCTTTCGAGGGCGGGGATCTCGCCGTAGAGGAGCTTGGAAGCGGTGTCGAAGTCGCCGTCGCGCTGGGCCCGCTCGGCCTGTCCGCGCAGTTCGTCGAGCCTCTCCTTCAGCTCACCGACGCGGTTGAGGGACTGCTTCTCCTTCTCCCAGCGGGCGGTGAGGCCGCGCAGCTCCTCCTCCTTGTCGGCGAGGTCGCGCCGCAGCTTCTCCAGCCGCTGCCGGGAGGCGGGGTCGGTCTCCTTGTCGAGCGCCAGCTCCTCCATGCGCAGCCGGTCGACGGCACGCTGGAGCTCGTCGATCTCGACCGGAGACGAGTCGATCTCCATACGAAGCCGGGAGGCGGCCTCGTCGACGAGGTCGATGGCCTTGTCGGGCAGGAAGCGGGAGGTGATGTACCGGTCGGAGAGCGAGGACGCCGCCACCAGCGCGCTGTCCGCGATCACGACCTTGTGGTGGGCCTCGTAGCGTCCCTTGAGCCCGCGCAGGATCGCGATGGTGTCCTCGACGGTCGGCTCGGCGACCAGCACCTGCTGGAAGCGCCGCTCCAGCGCCGGGTCCTTCTCGATCCGCTCGCGGTACTCGTCCAGGGTCGTGGCACCGACCATGCGCAGCTCACCGCGCGCGAGCATGGGCTTGAGCATGTTGCCCGCGTCCATGGCGGAGTCGCCGCCGGCGCCGGCTCCGACCACGGTGTGCAGCTCGTCGATGAACGTGATGATCTGCCCGTCGGAGTCCTTGATCTCCGCGAGCACGGTCTTCAGCCGCTCCTCGAACTCACCGCGGTACTTGGCACCGGCGACCATCGCGCCCAGGTCCAGCGCGACGAGCCGCTTGTTCTTCAGGGACTCGGGCACGTCCCCCTTGACGATCCGCTGCGCGAGCCCTTCCACGACGGCGGTCTTGCCGACGCCGGGCTCGCCGATGAGGACCGGGTTGTTCTTCGTGCGCCGGGACAGCACCTGCACCACGCGCCGGATCTCCTGGTCCCGCCCGATGACGGGATCCAGCTTGCCCTCGCGCGCGGCGGCGGTGAAGTCGGTCCCGAACTTCTCGAGTGCCTTGTACTGGCCCTCGGGATCGGCTGTGGTCACTCGGCGCCCTCCCCTCGCGTTCTGGAAGGCCTCCAGCAGCTTCTTCGCCGTGGCTCCCTGCTGGGAGAGTACGTCCCCGGTCTTGCCGCCCTTCGCGGCGATGCCGATGAGCAGGTGCTCGGTGGAGAGGTACTCGTCACCGAGGTCCTTGGCCCGCTCCGCCGCGTCGGCGATGACGGCGAGCAGCTCACGGTCGGGCTGCGGAGGGGCGACGGTGGAGCCGGTCACGCTGGGCAGCGCGCTCAGCACGCGTTCGGTACCGGTCCGCACGGCGACCTGGTCCGCCTCGACGGCGGCCAGCAGGTCGGTGATGTTCTCGTTGTCCTGCCCCTCGAGCAGCGCGAGCAGCAGGTGCGCGGGGGTGAGGTCCGGGTGCCCCTCGGACACGGCACGGTTGCTCGCCGTGTTGATCGCGTCCCGGCTCCTGTTGGTCAGCTCGGCGTCCACGTCTGCGCTCTCCTCCTCCTGGTCGGGCTCCGGCTTGACTGACCCAACCAACGTACACAAAGTTGAGTCTATTCCACTCAAGGGTCCGGAGGGAGGGGGCAGCGCCGAGCACGAGCGGGGCCGGGGTTAAGTTCCGGACCATGGCCTCGTACCCCGTGAACCCGCGCGATCCCGACGACTCGTACCTCGGGTTCTGGCGGGAACGCCATCTGTGCACCCTGACGACTCTCCGTCCCGACGGCACGCCGCATGTGGTGCCGGTCGGAGTTACATACGATCCGGAGGCCGGTCTGGCTCGGGTGATCGCCGACAAGTCGAGCGCGAAGGTGAGGAACGTGCTGGCCGCGGGGGCCGACGGGGCCCTGGCCGCCGTCTGCCAGGTGGACGGGCGGCGATGGGCGACGCTGGAGGGACGCGCGACGGTTTCCCCGGACCCCGGGCGGATCTCGGAGGCGGAGCGGCGGTATGCCGAGCGCTACGGGCGGACTCCGTCCCCCAACCCGTCCCGGGTGGTCATCGAGATCGAGCTGGCCTCGGCGATGGGCCGCGGCTGACGCCGCCCGACGCGAGGCCGGGCGATACGAGGCTGATTTCAGCCCTTGCGGAGACCGGTGGATAGGCTGAAATATCTCTGGAAACTGCAGCGGCGTCACCGTGTTCAGGTCACGGTGACGCCGCTGCGGGGGGAAGTACCTGCGCGATCTACTACGACGGGGGAATCGCGTCAGGCACTGCGGGGGGTGGCTGAGATGGTTCGTGCGTCCGGGGCTTCCGGCTCGACCAGCCGATGGTCGCGCTGATCGAGGTTCACAAAGATCATTCCGTACCGTATGGCACACCGCACGGGTTGCGGCGCGCCGCGGGGCCGCCGCAGGCACCGGTAGGCCCGCACGTCGTCGTCCTCGTCACGGGTCACCACGACCGGCTCGCCGAACACGGTCACCATCAACGAGTCACCGCTGTGGGGGATGGCGGTGACCAGGTCGATGAAGTGCCAGCCGGAGCGGTAGGCGGTGGCCATCTCGCGGCGGAAGGACCGGTCGTCGGGAGGAGTCGTCACGTCAGCTCCCGGCTTCGTCGCTCACGCCGCCCGACTGAGCGCTGTCACCGGCAGTCACGGTGTCCTCGGCTACCACAGGCCACTTGCTGTCCGCTCGAACGACAGTCTTCGCATCGGATGGGCCACTCAACGCTCCGAAGGCCACAACGGCGGAAAAAGCGGCAACAAGCACCGAGCGAAGCATTCTCTTATACATAGTCGGCTTCGTCCTCACTTGAAGGTCCCCTCGTTCCCCCGTCCGATAAGACGATGGCTCATTCGGGCACGTCATGGCCACACAATCGATGCATCATGTTCCTGCACGTTCAGGACCCTGGGGGGTGGAGATTTGACAACGAATCGGCCCAAAGCGACGCATCCCCATACGGTGACCGAACTGTGTGAGGCGGGCGGCCGGCTTTATGCCAACGCGCTGCGCATGGGACGCATCACACGGGTGGACGCCGACCCGGCCCCCTGCCTGATGGAACTGGCGCTGCTGCACCCCGATCCCGACGACCCGGACTGGCTGCGCCCCGTGCCCCCCGCGGTCGCCCTGGCGCAGCGACTCAACCCCATAGAGCACGAAATAGCCGAGCGCCGGCGGTGGTCAATCGAACTGTCCGATGCTTTCGAGCCGTTCATGGCGCTGAGCACCCAGGCCACGGCTGCCACCCACTCGATCACGGTGCTGGAGGGCAGCGACCGGATCAACGCCGCGCTCGACCTGGCCACGTCCCAGTGTCACACCGAGATGCTCACGGTCCAGCCCAGCAACCGTTTCTCCGAGCACACGATCATGCAAGGGCTGGAGCGCGACCGGGCGTTGATCGAGCGCGGCGTGCGCATCCGGACCCTGTACCAGCACACGGTCAGGTACAACCTCGAGCAACTCGCCTACGTGGGCCGGCTCGCGGACGGCAAGGTGGAGTACCGCACCATCGACGAGCTGGTGGAACGCCTCATCATCTGCGACGAGGCCGTCGCCTTCATCCCCACCCGCGACGACCAGAAGGTCGCCCTGGAACTTCGTCACCCGGGCCTCGTCCGCTACCTGATCAAGGTCTTCGAGTTCATGTGGGGCCGCTCGGTCCCCCTCAGCACCGGCGCCCCCTACGAAACCGCCCCCGACGGCATCACGGACATCCAGCACTCCATCGCCAAACTCCTCGTGGAGGGCCACGTCGACGAGGCGATAGCCCGCCGCCTGGGCATGAACGTGCGCACCTGCCGCGCCCACATAGCGAAGCTGGCCACCGCGCTGGGCAGCGGCAGCCGCGCACAACTCGGCTTCCTCATCGCACAGTCGGGGATCCTGGACCAGGATCATTGACCGCGGTGAGCGGCTGAAGTTCCGGCGAGCGAGGCGGGCCGTCCAGGCCCACCTGGGCGATACGGACGCCGAGTTGTGTACGGCTGGCGGCGCCCAGCGTCTCGGCGAGGCGGGCGATGTGGGCGCGGCACGTCCGGACGCTGATCCCCAACCGCTCGGCGACGACCGCGTCCTGGTGGCCCTCCGCCAGCAGCGCCGCGATGGAGCGCTCGCGGTGGGTGATGCCCTCGATGCCGGTGTCGGGGAGGGGGGCCGACAACGGGATCGCCAGGCGCCACAGGCGTTCGAAGACGGTCACCAGATAGTCGACCAGGGCCGGGTGGCGGAGCTCCAGCGCGATCGTGCGGTCCGTGTTCGCCGGGATGAAGGCGACCTTGCGGTCGAAGAGGATCAGGCGCTCGACGACCTCGTCGAGGGTGCGGGCCTCGGCCGCGTCGCCCATCAGCTCCATGTAGTTCAGCAGGCCCTGCCCGTGCCGGGCCACATGCGTGTAGAGGTCGCGCATCCGTACGCCCCGGCGCCGCAGCGCGAGCGCCCGCGGCAGGCCCTCGGCGAGTTCGTCCTCGCGGCGGATCCCGCCGGGCTGGACCGCCAGGACCTCGAACGTGCACGCCTCGGTCGCCTCGTCCATGGCGGCGCGGATACGGGGCAGGCCGTCGAGGACACGGATCGCGACGCCCTCGACGGGAGCCCGGGCGTGGTCGCCGAGCGCGGTGTACCACTCGAAGGCGGCGACCGCCGCGCCCATGCGCGACTGGGTCGAGGCGACGTGCTCGTGCATCTCGCGCAGCAGCCGCGTCATGACCTCCTGCGGCGAGGTCGGCACCAGCCACCCCATGTCGTCGGGATCGGGGTGCAGCAGCGCGAGCTCGACCAAACAGGGCACGGTCTCGGCGTCCTCACGGGACACCCGGCCGCGCCGTACGGCCCGGGAGTACACCCGGTCGCCGGCTTCGCACAGCCGGTCAGCACCGTGCGGATGCCCGTCGGTCCTGTGCTCGGCCATCTCCACCCCTGGTTCCAGCCCCGTTGCAGCGCAACTATGCGCGGAGCCATCCGGCTCCGCAACACGGTCTGGCCGCATTTGCCGACCTCAATGCCCCAGTACCTCAGGGATTGTCCCTACCTCCGCATGTCCCGTTGCACCAACATGACGGTGGTGAGGGCGCCGCGTGCGATGCATGGTGGGACACCCTCCCCGCCGACGCCGAGGCGCCGGTGCGCCACCCTGGCCGAATACCTTCCCTCGGCCGGAGCTCGCGCCGAGCACGCGCGAGAGACCGAAGTCCCGCGTGAGCTGGTCGAAATCCCCGGGTGATCGCCGCGTTACCTGCCACATCTACCGTCACGTCATGGCGGACATATTTGACGCATACGCGTTGGCCGACGCGTGGGACGAAATGTTTGAGCGGCCGGGTGAGGTCAGGACCGCCTACGAGCCGGTGCTGGCAGCACTTCAACCGATGGAATCGGCCGAACTGCGGTTCAAGGCCGACCAGATGGCACGCGCGTTCACGGACCGGGGCGTGACCTACGCCTTCGCGGGCGAGGAGCGGCCCTGGCCGCTGGATCTCGTGCCGCGGGTCCTGGACGCGCTGGAATGGGATCTGATCCAGCGCGGAGTCGCCCAGCGGGTCAGAGCGTTGGAGGCCTACCTCGCGGACGCCTACGGACCGTGCCGGGCCTTCGAGGACGGGGTGGTGCCCTGGAGACTCCTGCTCAACTCCGGGCACTTCCACAGAGCCGCGCACGGCGTGGAACCCCCAGGCGGCGTACGCATCCACGTCGCCGGCATCGATCTCGTACGCGACGAGGCGGGCGACTTCCGCGTTCTGGAGGACAACGTGCGGGTCCCCTCCGGGGTGTCGTACGTGATCGAGAACCGGCGTGCGATGACCCGGATCTTCCCCTCCCTCTTCGCCGAACAGCAGGTGCTGCCGGTCGACGGTTACGGGCAGCGCCTGCTCGCGGCACTGCGCGCGGCCGCGCCGGAGGGGATCGGCGACCCGCGCGTGGTCGTCCTCACCCCGGGCCCGAACAACGCCGCCTACTTCGAGCACGCCCTGCTGGCCCGGCTGATGGGCGTGCAGCTGGTGGAGGGGCACGATCTCGTGTGCCGCGGAAACCGCGTGTGGATGCGCACGACGCGCGGCGAGATGCCGGTCCATGTCGTATACCGGCGGCTCGACGACGACTTCCTCGATCCACTGCACTTCCGGCCGGACTCGGTGATCGGCTGCCCGGGCATCATGAGCGCGGCCCAGGCCGGGAACATCACACTCGCGAACGCGGTCGGCAACGGCATCGCGGACGACAAACTGCTCTACACCTACGTGCCCGACCTCATCCGCTACTACCTCGGCGAGGAACCGGTCATCCCCAACGTCGAATCGTTTCGCCCCGAGGAACCAGGGCAGTTGGAAGCGGTACTCGACCAGCTCGACAAGCTGGTCGTGAAACCCGTCGACGGGGCGGGCGGACAGGGCATCGTCATCGGACCGCACGCGGACAAGGCCACGCTGGATCGCGTACGCAAAGAGGTGATCGCCGACCCGCGCGGCTGGATCGCCCAGCGCCCCGTCGCCCTGTCCACCTCCCCCACCCTCGCGGGCGACCGGATGGCGCCGCGCCACATCGACCTGCGCCCGTTCGCCGTGAACGACGGCAGCGACGTGTGGGTCCTGCCGGGCGGGCTCACCCGGGTCGCGCTCCAGGAGGGCAACCTCATCGTCAACTCCAGCCAGGGCGGCGGTTCCAAGGACACCTGGGTGCTCGCCGAGGGGCCGGCGGGCGGGCCGCTCCCGGACGAGCCCGGTGCCGTACCGGACGTCGTCCCGCGCCAGCTCGGCCCCGACGGCGACCGCCCCGTCACCCAGGAAGGGGCGCAACAGCAGTGACGACCACAGGGCGGACGACCGCCGACGGAGCGACCACTGATCGAGGAGGTACGACCGTGAACGACGTGATCCTCTCCCGCATCGCCGAAGCGCTCACCTGGACGGGCCGGTACGTCGAACGGGCCGACGCCACCAGCCGCATCCTCGACGCCTATCTGCACCGGCTCCTGGAAGACCCCTGGCGGGAAGAGGACGTGGCCTGCCGCTCCCTGTACGCGATCCTCGGCGTCGACGCGGGAGCCCAACGCGTCGACATGCAGCAGGTGCTGGACCAGCTGGCCTTCGACGCGCGCTCGACCTGCTCCATCGAAGGAGCGCTCGGGGCCGCCCGTCTCAATGCCCGCAGTGCCCGCGAGGCGGTGTCCTCGGAGATGTGGGAGTGCCTCAACTCCACCTGGCACGCCCTCGCCGATCAGCGCATGACGGCCCGCCGCACGGGCCCGTACGCCTACCTGGAACTCGTACGCCGCCGGGCCGCGCTCTTCTTCGGTCTCGCCGACTCGACCATGAGCCGGGACGACAGCTGGCGTTTCGTGGTCCTGGGCCGGAGCCTGGAGCGCGTGGACATGACCGTACGGCTGCTGTCCGTACGTGTGCTGGACGCCGCCCACGCGCCCGACTGGCCGACGCTGCTGAGCGCGAGCGGAGCGGACGAGGCGTACGCGCGGGTGTACGGCGGATTCGGCGACACGGCCCGCGTGGCCGAGTTCCTCATCATGGACCGGGAGTTCCCGCGCTCGGTGCTGCACGCGCTGACCACGGCGGAGGAGTGCCTGGCGGCGCTCGGGCGCCCGCGCCAGGATCCGGCCCGCCGTCCGATCGGCCGGATGCGCACCCGCCTGGAGTATCTGGACTCCACCGCTCTGGAGGACGTACTCCCTTCCCTGCTGCGGGAGTTGCAGACGTCCTGCATGGCCTCCGCCGAGGCGGTCACGGAGAGGTTCTTCCCGTACCAGGGGCCCGTCGAGTGGGCCCAGGAAGGAGCGTGAGCACGCCATGACGCGCCGACTCCGCATCCGGCACACCACGAAGGTGTCGTACGCCCAGGCAGCGGTCTCCTCCCACAACGAGGTCCGCATGACACCACTGACGCTCCCCAGCCAGACCACGCTGGACGCCCGCGTCCTGGTGAACCCGTCCACCCCGACCTGGTCGTACTGGGACTACTGGGGCACCCAGGTCACCGGCTTCGACCTGATGGAACCGCACGCGGACCTGACGATCACGGCGGTGAGTCTGGTGGAGACGGCTCCGCCGGACGCGCTTCCCGCGGCCCCCGCCTGGACCGAGGTGGCCGCCCGGGTCGAGACCTCCCGCCTGCTGGAGTACGTGGCCCCGACCTCACGTACGGCCATGCCCGACGCACTCGTCGAACGGGCCCGTGCGGCCGCGTCCGGCCTGGACCCGCACGAGACGGCGGTGGCGGTCTCCTCGATGGTCGCCGACCAGGTGTCGTACATCCCGGGCTCCACCGGCGTGAACACCAGCGCCGGCGAGGCCTGGGAGCAGGGCGCGGGCGTCTGCCAGGACATCGCCCATCTCACGGCGGGCCTGCTGCGCGCCCTCGGCCTGCCCACCCGCTATGTCTCCGGCTATCTCCACCCCGAGCGGGAGGCGGAACTCCACCGCCCCGTCGCCGGCCAGAGCCACGCCTGGGTCGAGTACTGGGCGGGCGACTGGACCGGCTACGACCCCACCAACCGCGTCCGCGCCGACGAGTCCCACGTCGTCGTGGGCCGGGGCCGTGACTACGACGACGTCACCCCGCACAAGGGGGTGTACCGGGGCGTGGCCGGAGGGCCACCGGAAGTGACGGTGGAGTTCACGCGGGTGGCGTGAAGCGCCGGGGAGCCGGACGGAACGACGGCGGATGCGGCGCGGCAGACGTGGTGCAGGGACGGGCGAGCGGGCACATCCTGGTACTAGCCGAAACTTGCGGTTCCGGAGGTGATCGCGATGATGCACACCACTGTCGGATGGCATGTCGAGCTGGAATTCGAGGAGGACAGCCACCGCACCCGCGCCGCCGCCCTCGTACGACTCCCCGACGGGAGCGAGGTACGGTCCCACGGGTACGCCAACCGCCACCCTTCCGACGCCAACCAGCCGAGAGTGGGCGAGGAGGTCGCAGGAGCCAGAGCCCTCAACGAACTGGCCATGAAGCTGCTGACCAAGGCCCACGACGAAATCGACGACGCGTCGGGCCGGACGTCCCATCCGCTGACCACATGACCCACTGATCCAGAGGACGTCGCCCGGGGCCGGCCACCGGGCGCCGCTCCGGTGTGCCTGGGGCCCGCCCCGGCCCCGCCTCAGCAGGGGCGGGGGCAAGGGCGAGGGCAGGGGCAGGGCAGGACTCCTACTTCAGCCCGATCTCCGCGCACGCCGACTCGTACTTCGCCGTGCAGATGTCGGAGATCTTGTAGATGCCGTCGTCGATGACCGTGTCCTCGATGGTGTCCTTCGTCAGCCGGGAGACGGAGACGAGGTGGGAGGGGATGTTCTCGGTCGTCGGGCTGTCCACCTTGTCGCGGGTGAGGGCGTCGAACTCGATGCCGTGGCCGCGGACCCGCGCCACCGCCAACTCGGCTGCCGCCTCGGCCTCTTCGGGGTACGGCTTGTAGACGCTCATGTACTGGTCGCCCGAGACGATGCGCTGCACGGCCTCGAGTTCCGCGTCCTGACCGGTGATCGGCGGCATCTCGGCGACGCCTGCCGCCTTCAGCGCGGAGACGATGCCGCCCGCCATACCGTCGTTGGCCGAGTACACACCGGCGATGTTCTCCACACCGAGGGACGAGATCGCGGCCATCATGTTGGCCCGCGCGTTCGACGGCTTCCACTCCTTGGTGTCGTACGACTTGGCGATCTGCACCTTGTTGCCGAGTTCCCTCTGGGCGGCCTGCTTGAACTGGGCCGCGTTCGGGTCCGTGACCGCGCCGTTCATCATGACGACCTTGTCGGACCCGCTCCCGCCGTCCAGGGCCTCGGCGAGAGCCTTGCCCTGAACCTCGCCGACCAGCTCGTTGTCGAACGAGACGTACGCGTCGATCGGGCCCTCGGCCAGCCGGTCGTACGCGATGACCGGGATCCCCGCGTCCTTGGCCTTCTTCACACCGCTCGCGATGCTGTGGGCGTCCACCGCGTCCAGCAGCACCACGTCGACCTTGTCGTCGATCATCTTCTGGAGCTGCCTGCTCTGCCTGCCGGCGTTCTGGTCGGCGTTGGCGTAGGCGACCTCGCCCTTGCCGTCGGTCAGTTCGTCGACCTTCTTCTTGATGATGGGGCGGTCGAACTTCTCGTACCGCTGGTTCGCCTTCTCCGGCAGCAGCAGTCCCACCGTGATGTCGTCGCCCTTGCCCGGACTCTCCTGCGCACTGTCTCCGCTGCCGTCGAGCACGCCACAGGCGGCCAGCGAAAGAGTCATGGTGGATGCGGCCACGGATATGGCCATACGACGTACACGGGTGTTCACTTCGGGTGCCTTCCGGACGAGAGCGCACTATCGCGACCCAGGTGACGGAAAGCCAACGCGGACGTTACTGACGCGTCAAGGAGTTGTGGCTAACGACATCACAACAGCACTCTCCGTGAGGGGTGTGAAGACAGGGAGGTGAAGGTCAGGAGGGTCTGAGGAGGGGGAGAGTCGCGAGGATCACGCGGGGACCACATGACGTTCACACGACATCTCGCGGCCTCCCGTATACGAGTTCGCGCGTACGGGTCAGTGGGGCACCTGTTCGGCCCCGTACGGATTGCGGCGGAGCGGCGCTCGGAAGTTGCTGGGACAAGACAGCTTGCCTCTGTCCCTGTCGCTGTCCCGATCTGCCCCTGTCCCGATCCCGCTGGAGCCCCCCATGCGCACGCTTTCCCGACGTCTCGCCCTCACTCCCCTCCTGGTGGCGGCGGCCTGCCTGACGGCCGCCGCACCCGCGTCGGCCGGCCCGCCCGCCGAACCACCCTCCCTACGCCCGGTCGCCGCCCCCGCTGCCGCCGCCGCTCCCGCCTCCTGCGACATCGACTCGTCCGATGTCACCGGCCTCCAGGAAGCGATCGACGCCTGCGTCCAGAGCCGGCTGGAGATGAGCCTCGGCGCCACCTCCCTGACGGCGGACATGATCGAGGCGGCGCTCGTCGAGATCGGTCCCGGGATCGGTCTCGAGGTCGGTCTGGAGATCGGTCTCCCCTGACCCGGTCGTGGGCAAGGACCGCCCGGGCCTGACAGTCTTGGACGGTCCGGGAGGCCCGGGACGTCCGGGCGGCCAGGGAATTCCAGGAGGTCCCGATGCGAAAGATCGTCCTGAGCATGTCCGTGTCCCTCGACGGTTTCTTCGAGGGGCCGAACCGCGAGCTCGACTGGCACATGGTCGACGACGAGCTGCACCGGCACTTCAACGAACGCAGCAAGGCGATGAGCGGCTTCCTGACCGGCCGGGTCATGCACGAGCTGATGGCGGGCTTCTGGCCGACCGCCGACCAGGACCCCGCGAGCCCGGAACCCGTACGGGAGTTCGCGGCCATCTGGCGGGACATGCCGAAGATCGTGTACTCCCGCACCCTGGACCTGGACCACACCGACTGGAACACGACCGTCGTGCGGGAAGTCGTCCCCGAGGAGGTCCGTGCCCTCAAGGACCAACCCGGCGGAGACCTCGGGATCGGCGGCGCCGAAATCGCCGCGGAGTTCCGCCGCCACGACCTGATCGACGAGTACCTGCTCTACGTCACGCCGGTCGTCCTGGGCCGTGGCCGCCCCCTCTTCCCGGACACAGGCGCCACCACCCGCCTCCGCCCCACCGAAACCCACACCTTCGGCAACGGCGTCGTCCTCCTGCGCTACGAGCGCGCCACAACCGGCTGAGGCTTCTCCGCCGTCAACCGCCCTCCGGCAGGAACTGCTTCGCCACCTTGGCGAACAGATCGCTCAGTTCGGGCGGCACCCCCATGAGCCGCGCCGCCTCCTCGGGGCTCAGCCGCAGTTGATCCCCACCGGCCGCGGGGCTCCCGCCGCCGGACACCGGAAGGTCGTCCTCGGTCAGCCGGCCCGAGCGGATGAGCATCTCGCGGAGCGGAACGCCGAGTACGGCCGCGACGCGCCGCATCGTCTCCAGGTCGGGCATCGACTGGCGTTGCAGCAGCCGGCTGACCGCGGCCCGGTGCACCCCCGCGTCGTCGGCGAGCTTCGAACGACCGCCGCCGCGCGGGCTGTCGATCTCGTAGCCGCGACCGCGCATCAGCTCCTCGATCCAGGCGGCGAACTCATCGAGCCCCTGGGCCCGGTAACTCTGGTCGGTACGGGCACCCGCCCGTGAGCTGGAACGCATGTCACCGCTCTCCCCTCGTCACGCGGACAGCGTACGGATCACGCACGCACCATCATGTGTGCGCGCTCGCGCGTAACTGTGGAGATTCGGCAACACCCCTCATCTCAGCGGCGATTGGCACCCTCGCGCGGACGTTCCGGGAGCCGGAGCCGGAGCCGGTGGCAGGCGGCGATGATCTCCTCCAAGTCGGCGACCGCCGCATGTACGCCCTCGGTCAGCAGGACGCCCGCCGGGTTGAGCAGGATCTCGTCGACGCCGGCGGTGCGGTAGCCCGCCAGCGTTGCCGCGATCTCCTCGGGTGTGCCGGTGACGACGACCTCGCCGCGCAGCAGTTCGGCGGCGGGGTCGGCCGCGTCGACGTCCACTCCCGCCCGCCGCGGCATGTCCGCGTAGTGCGGGGCGCGCAAATGCCCGCCCGCCGGGCCAGGGCCAGCCGGCGCGGGTCGCGGCCCGGCCTGCGGACGGCCACGTGGACCGCCGTCGCGATACGCGGGCGCG
>NZ_VBZC01000094.1:0-25863 GCF_005786655.1 Streptomyces montanus | reverse complement strand
CGCCGCAGCCGCGGGCCGTCTGCCGATGCTGCTGCGCGGCCTCGTCCGGGCCCCCGCCCGGCGCGCCGTCGAGGCGGCCACCGGTGACGCCTCCGGCCTCGCCCGGCGGCTGGCCGGGCTCGACGCGGCGGAGCAGGAACGTGTGCTGCTCGACATCGTCCGCAAGCACGCCGCCACCGCCCTCGGCCACGGCACTCCCGGGGCCGTCGGCATCGAACAGTCCTTCCAGGACCTCGGCTTCGACTCGCTCACCTCCGTCGAGCTGCGCAACCGGCTCGGTGCCGAGACCGGCCTGAGGCTGCCCGCCACCCTCGTCTTCGACCACCCGAGGCCCACCGCGCTCGCCCGACACCTGCGCGACGAGATCGCCGGCACCGACGTGGACACCGCCGACGGCGGGGTTGCCGCGACCGACGACGACCCCGTCGTGATCGTCGGCATGGCCTGCCAGTACCCCGGCGGGGTCGCCTCCCCCGAGGACCTGTGGCGGTTCGTCAGCGAGGGCGGCGACGCCATCTCCGCGTTCCCCACCGACCGCGGCTGGGACCTGGACCGGCTGGCCGGCCTCCAGGCCGGATTCCTGTACGGCGCCACCCACTTCGACGCCGCCCTCTTCGGCATCTCGCCGCGCGAGGCCCTGGCCATGGACCCCCAGCAGCGGCTGCTGCTGGAGAGCTCCTGGGAGGTCTTCGAACGCGCCGGCATCGACCCGCTCTCCCGGCGCGGCACCCGCACCGGAGTGTTCGTCGGCGCCATGGGCTCCGGCTACGCCTCCGGACTCGCCGACATCCCCGAGGGCATGGAGGGCTACATCGGCCTCGGGGTGTCCGGCAGCGTCATCTCCGGCCGCGTCGCCTACACCTTCGGCCTCGAAGGCCCGGCCATGACCATCGACACCGCCTGCTCCTCGGCGCTCGTCGCCCTCCATCTGGCCGCGCACGCGCTGCGCCAGGGCGAGTGCTCCATGGCGCTCGCCGGCGGTGTCACCGTGATGGCGACCCCGGGCACCTACACCGAGTTCACCGCGCAGAACGGGCTCGCCGCCGACGGCCGCTGCAAGGCCTTCGCCGCCTCGGCCGACGGCACCAGCTTCTCCGAGGGCGTCGGCGTCCTGCTCCTGGAGCGGCTCTCGGACGCCGAGCGCAACGGCCACCCGGTCCTGGCCGTGGTCCGCGGCTCCGCCACCAACCAGGACGGCGCGAGCAACGGACTCACGGCCCCCAGCGGCACCTCCCAGCGGCACGTCATCCGCCAGGCGCTCGCCTCCGCCGGCCTGACCGCCTCCGACGTGGACGCCGTGGAGGCCCACGGCACCGGCACCACGCTCGGCGACCCCATCGAAGCGCAGGCCCTGCTCGCCACGTACGGTCAGGACCGGCCCGAAGACCGGCCGCTGTGGCTGGGCTCGGCCAAGTCCAACTTCGGGCACACACAGGCGGCGGCCGGCGCCGCGGGCGTCATCAAGATGGTCATGGCCATGCGCCACGGCGAACTGCCCCGCACCCTGCACATCGACGAGCCGTCCCCGCACATCGACTGGTCCGACGGCACCATCGAACTGCTCACCGAACCCCGCGCCTGGCCGGCCGACACCGACCGGCCGCGCCGCGCGGGCGTGTCGTCCTTCGGCATCAGCGGCAGCAACGCCCACGTCGTCCTGGAGGAACCACCCGCCGTACGGCGCCCCGAGGAGCCGCGCGAACCGGCCGCCGGGCCGCACGCGTTCACCGTCTCCGGACACACCCCGGACGCCCTGCGCGACCAGGCCGCCCGGCTGCGCGCCCACGTCCTCGCGCGCCCCGACGCCGACCCGCGCGACCTCGGCCACTCCCTGGCCGTCACCCGCCATGCCCTGGACCACCGGGCGGTCGTCGTCGCCGAGGACCACGAGGAACTGCTCGCCGGACTCGCCGCCGTCGCCGCGGGCGAGAAGGTACCGGACGTCGCGCAGGGCACCGCGGACACGGGCGGCCGGACCGCCTTCCTCTTCCCCGGCCAGGGCGCCCAGCGCCCCGGCATGGGCCGCGGGCTCTACGACACCCACCCCGCCTACGCCCAGGCTTTCGACGAGGTCTGCGCCGAACTCGACCGGCACCTCGACCGGCATCTCGACGGCCCCCCGCTGCGCACCGTCGTCTTCGCCCCCGAGGGCTCCGCGGAGGCGGCCCTGCTCGACCGCACGGCCTACACCCAGGCCGCCCTGTTCGCCGTCGGCACCGCGATGCACGCCCTCGTACGGTCCTGGGGCACCCGTCCGGACGTCCTCATGGGCCACTCCATCGGCGAACTCACCGCCGCCCACGCCGCGGGAGTGCTGACCCTCCCGGGGGCGTGCCGCCTCGTGGCCGCCCGTGGCCGGCTGATGCAGGCGCTGCCGGAAGGCGGTGCCATGACCGCCGTGGAAGCCACGGAAGCCGAGGTACGTCCCCACCTCGACGGCATCGACGCGCGGGCCGGGATCGCCGCGCTCAACGGCCCGGCCTCCGTGGTGCTCTCCGGCGACGAGGACGAAGTCGAGCGGATCGCCGCCGAGTTCGCCGCCCGAGGCCGCAAGACGCGGCGGCTACGGGTCAGCCACGCGTTCCACTCCAGCCGGATGGACGCCATGCTCGCCGAGTTCGAACAGGTCGCGGCGGACGTGGACTTCGCGCCGCCCACGGTGCCCGTCGTCTCCAACCTGACCGGGCACACCGCCACCGAGGACGAGTTGTGCTCGGCGGCCTACTGGGTCCGGCACGTCCGGGAAGCCGTCCGCTTCTGCGACGGCGTACGCACCCTGGAGGACGAAGGCGTCACCACCTACCTGGAGTTGGGCCCCGACGCCACCGTCACCACGATGGTCCTCGACAGCGTGCGCGAGACGTCCGCCGTGCTCGCCGTACCGCTGCTGCGCCGGGACCGGCCCGAGCCGCGCACCGCGCTGCTCGCCGCGGGCCACCTGCACGCCCGGGGCCACGGTCTCGACCCGGCCCGGCTCCACGGCGACGACGCGCGCCGCACGGAGCTGCCGTCGTACGCCTTCCAGCGCGAGCGGTACTGGCTGGAGCCCTCGGCCGCGCCCGCCGCCCCGGCCGAGGACACGCCGTTCTGGGACCTCGTCGAACAGGCCGATCAGGTCGATCAGGCCGATCAGGCCGATCAGGCCGATCAGGTTGGACGGGACGCGGTCGGCGAACTGGCCGCCCGGCTCGGCCTCGACGAGAACGCCTCGCTCCGCGAGGTGATGCCCGCGCTGGCGTCCTGGCGCCGCGGCCTGCGGGAGCGGTCCGAGGCCGACGCCTGGGAGCACCGGGTCGTATGGACGCCGGCCGCCGACCAGGCCGCCGCGTCCCTGTCCGGAACCTGGCTGCTGCCGGTGCCCGCCCACCGGGCGGAGGGCGCGTGGACCGCGTCCGTCGCCAGCGCTCTCGCCGCCCACGGCGCCCGCACCGTCCTCGTCCCCGTGGACTGCGCCGAGACCGACCGCAAGCAACTCGGCGAACAGCTCACCGGAATCCTCGACGGTGACGACCGGGACACGCCCGTCACCGGAGTGCTTTCGCTGCTGGCCGCCGACGAACGGCCGTTGCCCGGCCATCCGTCCACCCCGCGCGGCCTGGCCGCCACCGCCGCCCTCGTCCAGGCGCTCGCCGACGGCGCGCTCGGCACCTCCGCAGCACCCTTGTGGTGCCTGACCGCGGGCGCCGTCGGCGTCCACGAGCAGGAGGCCCCCGCAGCGCCCGAACAGGCCGCCGTCTGGGGCCTGGGCCGCACCGCCGCCCTGGAGCACCCGCGGTTGTGGGGCGGCCTTCTGGACCTGCCGACCGGCAGCGGCACTGGCAACGGCACCGATACCGACACCGACACCGATACCGACACCGGCACCGATACCGGCACCGGCACCGCGGTGTCCCAAGACGTCGCCCGGCGCATGTGCGCGGTGCTCGGCGGCCGGGGCGGCGAGGACCAGGTGGCGGTCCGCGGTTCCGGGACCTTCCTGCGCCGGCTCGTCCGCGCCGCGCACTCCGGCGCGGTCGGCCCGGCTCCCTCCTGGAGCGGCACCGTTCTGCTGACGGGCGGTACCGGCGCACTGGGCGTACGGACCGCGGCCTGGCTCGCCGAACAGGGCGCGGACCGGCTGCTCGTGGTCAGCCGCAGCGGCGGCAGCGCCGAGAGCCGCGCCGAACTCGAAGCCGCCGTCGCCGGCTTCGACGTCGAGCTCGTCGTCGCCGCCTGCGACGTGGCCGACCGCGAGGCACTGGCCCGGCTGCTGGCCGAACACCCCGTGGACTCGGTGGTGCACACCGCCGGCGTCCTCGACGACCGCCTGCTCGACACGCTCACACCGGAGAGCCTGGAGACCGTGCTGCGGCCGAAGCTGACCGCCGCGCGCAATCTCCACGAACTCACCCGCGAACGCGAACTCTCCGCCTTCGTGCTGTTCTCCTCCGTCTCGGGCACCCTCGGCTCCATCGGCCAGGCCAACTACGCCGCCGCCAACGCCAGTCTGGATGCCCTCGCCCAGCAGCGGCTCGCCGCGGGACTGCCCGCGACCTCCCTCGCCTGGGGGCCGTGGGCCGGCGGCGGCATGGCCGTCGAGAACGCCGACATCGAACAGCGCATGCGCCGCAGCGGCCTCAACCCGCTGGACCCCGGCCGGGCACCCGAGGCCATCGGCCGGGCCGTCGCCCGCCGCGAGGCGGCCCTTGCCGTCGTCGACGTGGACTGGGCGCGGTTCGCGCCCGGCTTCACCTCGGTCCGGCGCAGCCCGCTGCTGTCGGACCTCCCCGAGGTACGGGACCTGGCGGCGGTGCACCCGGCAGCGGTGGAGGAGGAGAACGCCGGGGAGGCGCTGCGGGCCCGGTTGGCCGGACTCACCGCCGACGAGCGGGAACGGGCCCTCGTCACGCTGGTGCGCAGCCAGGTCGCCGGGGTCCTCGGACATGCCTCGACCGACAGGATCGGCGCCACCCGGGCCTTCAACGCCCTCGGCTTCGACTCCCTGATGGCGGTCGAACTGCGCAACCGGCTCGGCGCCGTCACCGGGCTCCAGCTACCCGCCACACTGCTCTTCGACCAGCCCGACGCGACGGCCCTCGCCGGGTATCTGCGCGGCAGGCTCACCGACGGTGCGGACGGCGCGGACGGCGGCGGGGTACTCGCCGAACTCGACCGGCTGGAGGCGTCTTTGGCGACGCTGGACGCCGACGACACCCGCCGCGACCGCATCGGCGCACGACTGCGGGCCCTGCTGGCCCGGTGGAACGGCGCAGACGGCACCGCAGGCGCCCCGGCGGCCGACAGCGCCACGGCAACGGACGACATCACCGACCGCATCAACTCCGCCGCGGCGGACGAGATCTTCGACTTCATCGAGAACGATCTTGGAATTTCCTGAGCACACGGCATGCGCGGCATGCGCGACGTACACGGCGGCACAGGACGCCCAGGACCGGGGAACGGATGAACACGCATGAGCGATGAGGAGAAGCTCCTCGGCTACCTGAGGAAGGTCACCGCCGATCTCCACCAGACGCGGCAGCGACTGCGCGAGGCGGAGGAGCGGAACCAGGAACTGGAGCCCGTGGCGATCGTCGCCATGGGGTGCCGCTTTCCCGGCGGGGTCGCCGACCCCGAGGGCCTGTGGCGGCTGCTGAGTTCCGGCACCGACGCCATGACCGAATGGCCCCACGACCGGGGCTGGGACACCGACGCGCTGTACGACCCCGAACCCGGTACGCCCGGCAAGAGCTACACGCGCACCGGCGGGTTCCTCGACCGGGTCGCCGACTTCGACGCCGGCTTCTTCGGCATCTCTCCCAGGGACGCCGTCGGCATGGACCCGCAGCAGCGGCTGCTGCTGGAGATCTGCTGGGAGGCGCTGGAGCGGGCCGGCATCGACCCGCTCGCCCTGCGGGGCAGCCGGACGGGCGTGTTCGCCGGCACCAACCTGCAGGACTATCCGACCCTGCTCGCCCTGTCGGCCAACGCGGGGGACGACGGAGTCGGCAACTCGCCCAGTGTGCTGTCCGGACGTGTCTCGTACACCCTCGGCCTGGAGGGCCCGGCCGTCTCCGTGGACACGGCCTGCTCCTCCAGCCTGGTGACCCTGCACCTCGCCGCCCAGGCGCTGCGCTCCGGCGAGTGCGACCTCGCCCTCGCCGGCGGCGTCACGGTCATGTCGACACCGACCGTGTTCCTGGAGTTCAGCCGTCAGCGGGGGCTGTCCGCCGAGGGCCGCTGCAGGGCCTTCGCGGACTCCGCGAACGGCACCGCCTGGGGCGAGGGTGCGGGCGTCCTCGTCGTCGAGCGGCTCTCCGACGCGCGCCGCAACGGCCACCCCGTGCTCGCGGTGGTCCGCGGCTCCGCCGTCAACCAGGACGGCGCCTCCAACGGACTCACCGCGCCCAGCGGGCCCTCCCAGCAGCGCGTCATCTGGCAGGCGCTGACCGCGGCCGGCCTCTCCCCGGCGGATGTGGACGCCGTCGAGGCGCACGGCACCGGCACCACGCTGGGCGACCCCATCGAGGCGCAGGCGTTGCTCGCGACCTACGGCCAGGACCGGCCGGAGGACCGGCCGTTGTGGCTGGGCTCGGTGAAGTCCAACATCGGCCACACCCAGGCCGCCGCGGGTGTCGCCGGCGTCATCAAGATGGTCCTGGCCCTGCGCGAGGGGACACTTCCGGCGACCCTGCACGTGGACAAACCCTCCACACACGTCGACTGGACCAGCGGCCGTGTCGAACTGCTCGCCGAGGCCCGCCCCTGGCCCGGGACCGACCGGCCCCGGCGCGCGGCCGTGTCGTCCTTCGGCGTCAGCGGCACCAACGCGCATCTGATCATCGAGCAGCCCGCATCGAGGGACGCCGACGCCGGAGACGCCGGAGACGCCGGAGACGGAGACGCCGGAGACACCGGAGACGCCCGGAACAGCGGAGACGCCGGGCACGGCGAGCCGAAGGCGCCCGCCTCCACAGGCCGCCCCTTGCCCTTCGCCGTCTCCGGACGCACCGAGGCCGCGCTGCGCGCCCAGGCCGCGCGGCTGCGCGAGCACGTGAACTCCGGCCCCGGGCGCACCCTGCGCCCCCTCGACCTCGCCTGGTCGCTCGCGACGACCCGCCCTGCCCTCGAACACCGCGCCGTCGTCGTCGCACGCGACCACGGCGAACTGCTGCGCGGCCTCACCTCACTGAGCGACGGCACCCCGGCGCCCGGCGTGGTGCGCGGCGCCGCCGACACCGAGGGCGGCCCCGTCTTCCTCTTCCCCGGCCAGGGCCCGCAGTGGGAGGAGATGGCCACCGAACTCCTCGACGGAGACGAGCGGTTCCGCACCCACTTCACCGAAGTGGCCCAGGCGGTGGAGGCGTTCACCGACTGGAAGGTCCTCGACGTGCTCCGGCGCGCCGAGGGAGCCCCGCCGCTGGACCGCGTCGACATCGTCCAGCCCACCCTGTTCACCGTGTGCGTGGCCCTGGCCCGGCTGTGGCAGTCGTGCGGGGTACGGCCCGCCGCCGTCGTCGGCCAGAGCCAGGGCGAGATCGCGGCGGCTCACGTCGCCGGTGCGCTGTCCCTCCAGGACGCCGCCCGTGTCGTCGTCGCCCGCTCCCGCGCGCTGACCGCCCTGGCCGGACGGGGTGGCCTGCTCTCCGTACCCCTGCCGCTCGACGAGGTGAAGGAGTACCTGGCCCGCTGGGACGGACAGCTCTCGGTGGGCGGCCTCAACGGCCCGCGGACCGTGGTCGTTTCGGGGGAGGAGGCCCCGCTCACCGGGCTGCTCGCCGAACTCACCGCCGCAGGCGTACGTGCCCGCCGCGTCCCCATCGACTACGCCTCGCACTCGGTCCAGATCGAGGAGATCCGCGACGCCCTGCTGACCGGATTCGGGGACATCACCCCCCGAGCCGCCGACGTGCCGTTCTACTCCACGGTCACCGGCGGCAGGATCGAGGACACCACAGAACTCGACGCCGAGTACTGGTACCGCAACATCCGCGAGACCGTCCTCCTCGAAGACACGGTCAAGGCACTCGCCGCCGCGGACCACCGCGTGTTCATCGAGGTCGGCCCGCACCCCGTGGCGACCACCACCGTCGCGGACATCCTGGACGCCACCGGCACCCCGTACACCGCGGTCCTCGGCACCCTCCGCCGGAACGAAGGCGGGCCCGCGCGGTTCCTGCTCTCCCTCGCCGAACTGGCCGTACGCGGCGGCCGCGTCGACTGGGCCGGCGCGCTCGGCGGCCCCGGCGAACGGGTCGACCTGCCGGTCTACGCCTTCCAACGCCGCCGCTACTGGCCCGAGTTCGCACCCCCGGCCCCCACCCACCGGGACACCGCCGACGCCCCGTTCTGGGACGCCGTCGAGAGCGGTGACGTCACGACTCTGGCCGCCGCCCTCGAACTCGACGAGACCGCGGTCTCCGCACTCGCCCCCGCACTGGCCCGTTATCGCGGTCGTGCCGCCGGGGCCGCAACCGCCGACTCCTGGCGCTACCGCATCACCTGGCACCCCCTCGGCGAACCCACGGCTGCCACCGCGGCCGCCACCGCGGATGCCGCCCTGACCGGCACCTGGCCGGTCGTCGTCCCGCGCGGCCACGAACAGAGCCAGGAGGCCACGGTCCTCATCGCGGCCCTGGAACGCGCCGGCGCGGACCCCGTACCGGTCGTGGTGGACTGCGCCGACGACCGTGCCGCCATGGCCGCCACCCTGGACGCCGCACTCGCCGCCTCCGACGGCCAAGCGGCGGGCCTGCTGTCCCTGTTGGCCCTCGACGAGGAGCCGCTGGCCGGCCACCCGGAGCTGCCGCGCGGCTTCGCCGCCACCGTCGCCCTCGTCCAGGCACTCGACGACCTCGCCGCCGCCGTACCGGTGTGGTTCGCCACCCGCGGGGCCGTGGCCACCCGCCCGCAGGACGGCGCCGCCGCCCCCCGCCAGTCCGTCATCCAGTCCCTCGTCTGGGGATTCGGCCGCGTCGTCGCCCTGGAACAGGCCGACCGCTGGGGCGGCTTGGCGGACCTGCCCGCCGTTCTCGACGACACCGCGGCCGACCGGCTCATCGGCGTCCTCGCCGGCCACGACCACGAGGACCAGGTGGCGATCCGCCCCGGCGGAGTCCTCGGCCGCCGCCTCGTCCGCGCCGCCACCGGCGCCCTGCCCGGCCGCCGCACCTGGCAGCCGGAGGGAACCGTGCTGATCACCGGCGGCACCGGCGCGCTCGGACGACACGTCGCCCGCCGCCTGGCCCGCTCCGGCGCCCGTCACCTTCTGCTGGTCAGCCGCTCCGGCCCGGACGCCCCCGGCGCGACCGAGTTCGTCGCCGAACTGGCCGAACTCGGCGCCCGCGCCGACGTCGTGGCCTGCGACATCGCCGACGCCGACGACCTCGCCCGGCTCCTCGCCGCCATCCCGGCCGAGCGCCCCCTCACCGCCGTCTTCCACACCGCTGCCGTACTCGACGACGGCGTCATCGGCGCCCTCACCCCCCAGCGCCTCGCCGACGTCCTGCGCGTCAAGGTGGGAGGCGCCCTCAACCTCGACGCCGTCACGGCCGGCCTCGACCTGTCCGCCTTCGTCCTGTTCTCCTCGACCTCCGGCACCTTCGGCAGCGCCGGACACGGCAACTACGCGCCCGGCAACGCCTTCCTGGACGCCCTGGCCGAGGACCGGCGCGCCCGCGGCCTGCCCGCCACCGCCATCGCCTGGAGCGGCTGGGCGGACGGCGGCATGGCCGACGGAACCATCGGCGCACGCCTCGAACGGCACGGCGTACGGCTCATGGACCCGGACACCGCCGTCACCGCACTCCAGCAGGCCCTGGACCACGACGACACCACTCTCGTGATCACCGACACGGACTGGGAGCTGTTCGGCGCCGAACTCGCCAGGGAACGGCCGCGCCGCCTCTACGCCGCCCTCCCCGACCTCGCGCGGATCCTCACCGACGCCCGCCGCACCGAACCGGAGCGCGCAGGCGAGACAGACCTCGCCGACCGGATCGCCACCCTCGGCGAGACCGACCGGCGCCAGGCCCTGCTCGACCTCGTCCGGGCCCACATCGCCCATGTGCTCAACCATCCGAGCCCCGAGGACGTCGAACCCACCCGCGCCTTCCGCGAGTTGGGCTTCGACTCCCTCACCTCGGTCGAACTGCGCAACTCCCTCTCTGGGGCCACCGGCATGCGACTGCCGTCCACCCTCGTCTACGACCACCCCACTCCCGCCGCCCTCGCCGAGCACTTGAGCACCGCGCTCGCCCCGGACGACGCCCCCGCCGTCGCCGCCGCGGTTGCGACCGCGGCCGTGGGAGGGCCGCGCAGCGAGGACGATCCGATCGCCATCGTCGCCATGGCCTGCCGTTTCCCCGGGGATGTGAACTCCCCGGAGGATTTCTGGCAGTTGCTGGCCGATGGTGGGGAGGGTCTGGTGCCGTTCCCGGAGGACCGGGGGTGGGATCTGGACGCGTTGTACGACCCGGAGCCGGGCAAGGCGGGGACGGTGTACACGCGCAAGGGTGGCTTCCTTTCGGGGGCGAGTGGTTTCGATCCGGGGTTCTTCAACATTTCGCCGCGTGAGGCGGTGGCGATGGATCCGCAGCAGCGGTTGTTGCTTGAGATCTCGTGGGAGGCGTTCGAGCGGGCGGGGATCGATCCGGAGAGGTTGCGGGGGAGCCGTACCGGAGTCTTCGCCGGAACCAACTACCAGGACTACTCCTCCCGCCCCCTCGCCCCGGGCGAGGACGCCGCATCCCACCTCGCCACCGGCAACGCCGCCAGCGTCATGTCCGGCCGTCTGTCTTACACCTTCGGTCTGGAGGGTCCGGCGGTGACGGTGGACACGGCGTGTTCGGCGTCGCTGGTGGCGCTGCATCTGGCGGCGCAGTCGCTGCGGGCGGGGGAGTGCGACCTTGCCCTCGCCGGTGGCCTGACGGTGATGTCGACGCCCGGCCTGTTCGTGGACTTCAGCCGGCAGCGGGGGCTGGCGGCGGACGGCCGGTGCAAGGCGTTCGCGGACGCGGCGGACGGGACCGGGTTCTCCGAGGGCGGCGGGATGCTGCTGGTGGAGCGGTTGTCGGACGCCCGCAGGAACGGTCATCGGGTGCTGGCGGTCATGCGGGGCTCGGCGGTGAACCAGGACGGTGCGTCGAACGGGTTGAGTGCGCCGAACGGCCCGTCGCAGCAGCGGGTGATCCGGGCGGCGCTGAACGCGGCCGGTCTGTCCCCGGCGGACGTCGACGCCGTAGAGGCGCACGGCACCGGCACCACGCTGGGCGACCCCATCGAGGCGCAGGCGCTGCTCGCGACGTACGGTCAGGGCCGGCCGGAGGAGCGGCCGTTGTGGCTGGGGTCGGTGAAGTCGAACATCGGGCACACGCAGGCGGGGGCCGGTGTGGCGGGTGTGATGAAGATGGTGCTCGCGATGCGGCACGGGGTGCTGCCCGCCACGCTGCACGTGGACGCGCCGTCCTCGCACGTCGATTGGGAGGCGGGCGAGGTGCGTCTGCTCACCGAGCCGGTCGCGTGGCCGGAGACGCACGGGCCGCGCCGGGCGGGTGTGTCCTCGTTCGGGATCAGCGGAACGAACGCGCACCTGATCCTCGAAGCCGTACCTGAGGAAGCCGTCCCCGAGGAGGACACCGAACCGACAGCGCCCAGTGACCGCCGCCCGCTCGTCCCCTGGGTGGTCACCGGCCGCACGACGTCCGCCCTCCAGGCCCAGGCGAGCCGGCTGCTGGCCTACATCGAGGCGCGGCCCCAGCTCGATCCGTACGACGTCGGCCTGTCCCTCGCCACCACCCGCACCCTCTTCGAACACCGCGCCGTGGTGCTCGGCGCCGACCTGCCCGAGCTGATCGCCGGGCTGGCCGCGCTCGCGGACGGCGGCCCAGGCACCGGCACCGGCACACCGACGGGCACGGCCCGTAACGGTGGAAAGACCGCGTTCCTCTTCACCGGCCAGGGCGCCCAACGCCTGGGCATGGGAAGGGAGTTGTACGAGGAGTTCCCCGCCTTCGCGGAATCCTTCGACGCCGTCTGCTCGCACATCGCCGGGCTGCGGGAGGTCGTGTTCGGAGATGACGCGGAGGCGCTGGACCGCACGGAGTTCGCCCAGCCCGCGCTGTTCGCCTTCGAAGTCGCCCTCTATCGGCTCCTGGAGTCCTGGGGCGTCGTCCCCGACTGCCTCACCGGTCACTCCGTCGGTGAACTGGCCGCCGCGCATGTGGCCGGAGTGCTCTCTCTGGAGGACGCGTGCGCGCTCGTCGCCGCCCGGGGCAGGCTCATGCAGGAGTTGCCCTCCGGAGGCGCGATGTTCGCCCTTCAGGCGTCCGAGTCGGAGGTGCTGCCGCTCCTGGAGGGGCGCGAGGCCGAGGTGGGCATCGCCGCCCTCAACGGCCCCCACGCCACAGTGGTTTCCGGCACCGAGGACGCCGTCGGCGCCGTCGCCGCCCAAGTGGAGGCCCTCGGGCGCAAGACGACACGACTGCGCGTCAGCCACGCCTTCCACTCCCCGCTGATGGAACCGGCCCTGGACGCGTTCCGCGCGGTCGCGGCCAGGCTCTCCTATGCGCCGCCACGGATCACGGTCATCTCCGCCGTGACCGGTGAGCCGGTCGGCGCCGACCGGCTCACCGACCCCGAGTACTGGGTGCGGCACGTCCGTGAGACCGTCCGCTTCCATGACGCTGTCCGCCGCCTGCGCGAACTCAGGGTCAGCCGCTTCGTGGAGATCGGCCCCGACGGCACCCTCACCGCCATGGCGCAGGCTTCCATGGACGTCGCTGTGGACGACGGCGTGGAAGAGGGCGTGGAAGACGGCGTCGCCGACCCCGTGGACGACGCCGGCCGGTCCGGCCGTGCCGAGGCGGCCCTGCTGGTGCCCGCCGTGCGCAAGGACCGCCCGGAGGTGCGGAGCGTCCTCGCCGCGCTGGGCCACCTGGTCGCCCACGGCGCCGCCGGGCCCGACTGGCACGCCCTGTTCTCCGGCGCCCGGCCGGTCGCCCTGCCCACCTACGCCTTCCAGCGGGATCGTTACTGGCTGGAGAGCGCACCGTGGACCGGGGACGTGACCGCCGCCGGGCTCGACACCACCGGGCACCCTCTCCTTGGGGCCGCCGTCACCCCCGCGGGCTCCGGCGAGGTCCTGTTCACCGGACGCCTCTCGCTGCGCAGCCACCCCTGGCTCGCCGACCATGCCGTCCTCGGGCAGGTCATCCTGCCCGCCACCGGTTACCTCGACCTCGCCGTCCACGCGGGCGACCGCACCGGGTGCGGCCATCTCGCCGAACTCACCCTGCAGAGCCCGCTCGTCATCCCCCGCGAGGGCGCCGTACAGATCCAGCTCGCCGTCGAGGCGCCGGACGCATCAGGTCGGCGCGCCTTCCGTGTGCACTCGCGCCTCGCCCGTACCGACCAGCTCTGGGACCAGTCCCAGGACGAGCCCTGGGAGCAGCACGCCCAGGGCGTCCTCGCCGCCGAGGCGCCGCCCGCCCCCGGCGACCTGGACCTGGCCGCCTGGCCCCCGCCGGGCGCGCAGCAGGTGTCCGCCGGCGGTCACTACGAGCGGTTCGCCGCCGCCGGCTTCGACTACGGCCCGGCCTTCCAGGGCCTGGACACGGTGTGGCGGCGCGGCGACGAACTCTTCGCCGAGGTCACCCTGCCCGATCCCTGCCGCAAGGACGCGGGCCGCTTCGGACTCCACCCCGCGCTGCTCGACGCCGCAGTCCAGGCCCTCCTCGTCGAGGCACCGGACGTCGAGGCACCGGACGTCGCGGCAGCGGACGTCGACGCACCGGACGCACCGGACGCACCGGACGCGCCGGTCGAGGAGACCGTGGCAGGGCCGATGCTGCCGTTCGCCTGGAGCGGCCTGACGCTCTACGCCGAGGGAGCCACCGCCCTGCGCGTGCGCCTCGCCCCGGCCGGACACCCGCACGGGTTCTCGGTCCTGGTCACGGACACCGACGGCCGGCCCGTCGCCGCGGCCGATGCCCTCACCCTGCGCACCGTTGCGTCCGACCGGCTGGGGCAGCGGCCCGGCAGCGGGCCCGGGCTGCTCCGCCTGGACTGGCGGGCGGCCGTCCCCGCCCCACCGGCGCCCGCTCCCGAGTCGGTCCGCTGGATCATCCTCGGCGAGGGCGACGACCGGGTCGCCGAGGCGCTGGACGCCGCCGGTGTCCACCTGGAGACGTACGCGGACCTCGAAGCACTCGGCAAAGCGGTGGACACGGGTATGACCATGCCGGACGTGGTGCTGGCGGCTCCCGACCCGGCCCGGGGTGACGGCCGCGCCGTACCCGAGGCCGTACGAAGCCTGCTGACGCACTGCCACGACCTCGTGCGGGGCTGGCTTGCCGACGCACGGTTCGCCGCCTCCCGCCTGGTGTTCGCCACGCGGGGCGCGCTCGCGACCGATCAGGACGAGGACGTCCGGGACCTGGCCGCCGCCGCGCTGTGGGGGATGGTCCGCTCCGCCCAGGCGGAGCACCCGGACCGTCTCCAACTGGTCGATCTGCCCGACACCGAAGGCGTCATGGACCAGCCCGCGGAACGGGCGGCCCTGCTCGCCGCGGTCGCGGCCGGGCACCGGCAGTGCGCGGTGCGCCGCGACGTGGTGCTGCTGCCCGGACTCGCCCGGGTCGACGACACGGGCGAACCCCCGGCCCACACCCCGGTCCATGCCCCCGCCCCCGCCCCCGACCTCGGCACCGGTACCGTCCTGCTGACCGGCGCCACCGGCACGCTGGGACGACGGGTGGCCCGCCACCTGGTGACCGCGCGCGGCGTACGGAACCTGCTGCTCGCCGGCCGGAGCGGCGCCGACGCCCCGGGCGCCACCGAACTGGTCGCCGAACTGACCGAACTCGGCGCCTCGGTACGCCTGGTGGCCTGCGACGTGTCCGAACGGACCGAGGTCCGGCGGCTGATCGCCGAGGTTCCCGCCGACCGGCCGCTGAGTGCGGTCGTGCACGCGGCCGGCGTCGTGGCCGACGGCACGGTGACCTCCCTGGACACGGCGCGGTTCGACCGGGTCCTGCGGCCGAAGGCCGACGCGGCATGGCTGCTGCACGAACTCACCTCTGACCTCGGCCTCTCCGCGTTCGTCCTGTTCTCCTCCGCGGCCGGCACCTTCGGCTCTCCCGGACAGGCCAACTACGCGGCCGCCAACGCCTTCCTCGACGGCCTGGCCGCCCACCGTCGCGCGCACGGACTGCCGGCGACGTCGGTCGCCTGGGGGCTGTGGGCGGAAAACAGTGCGATGACCGCCGGGCTCTCCGCCACCGACCGGGGCCGCATGGCGCGAGGCGGCATGCGGCCGCTGGCCGCCGCGGACGGCCTCGCGCTGCTCGACGCCGCGCTGGCCACGGACCGGGCCGCCCTGGTCGCCATGGACACCGGCGGGAACCACACCGCCGTCGAGGCGCTGCTGCGGTCCGCCGCGCAGACGCCCGCACGCCGCCAGGTGGGCGGCGGTGTACCGTCCGCCCCGGCGCTGCTCGGAGGACGGGACGCCGCCGAACGGCGGACCGTACTGCTGGCCCTCGTCCGGGAACGGGCCGCCGCCGTCCTCGGCCACGCGTCGGCCGAAGGCGTGGAAGCCGACCGCCTCTTCACCGAGCAGGGCTTCGACTCACTCACCGCCGTCGAGCTGCGCAACCAACTCACCGCGGCCACCGGGCTGGCGCTGCCCCCCACCCTGCTCTTCGACTTCGCCACCCCCGAGGCGCTGGCCGCCCACCTCGACCAGCGGCTCCTCGACGAGGACGACGCCCCGGCACAGGCGAACGAGCAGCGAGCCGCCGAGACGGCGGGCGGACCCGCCCCACGGGCCGAGGACACCCTCGGCGCCCTGTTCAGGCGCGCCTGCGAGATGGGCAAGGTCGACCAGGGCTTCGAACTGCTCCGGGCGGCCGCCGAACTCCGTCCCACCTTCCACACCCCGGAGGAACTGCCGTCCGTCCCCGAACCGATCCGGCTCGCCGGAGGGGACGGTGCGACGCCGCTGGTCTGCTTCAGCTCGTACGTCGCGCTGGCGGGCGTGCACCAGTACGCGCGGTTCGCGTCGGCGTTCCGGGGCGAGCGTGACGTGTGGGCCCTGCCCACGCAGGGCTTCGCCACCGGCGAGGCGCTGCCCGCGACCTTCGACGCCGTCGCGCGCCTGCAGGCCGGAGCGGTCACCCGGGCCGTCGGGGACGGCCCCGTCGTCCTCCTCGGCTCCTCCTCCGGCGGCATCCTCGCCCTGGCGGCCGCCCGGCGGCTCCAGAAGGAGGGACGGCGACCGGCGGCGGTGGTCCTGCTGGACACGTACATGCCCCGTGCCGACTCGCCGTTCCTGCGGTTCTCGCAGCAGATGCTGGGTGGCATGTTCGACCGGGAGTCGATGTTCGCGCACATGGACACCGACCGTCTGACCGCCATGAGCTGGTACGCCGGCATGATCGGCGAGTGGGAGCCGGGAGAGCTGGAGTGCCCGGTGCTGCTGGTGCGGGCCAGTGAACCTCCGGTGCCGGCCGAGCAGACCGGCCCCATGGAGCCCCACGAGTGGCAGTCGTCCTGGGAGCGGGCGGACACCGTTCTCGAGGTACCGGGCAACCACTTCACCATGATGGAAG
Organism: Streptomyces montanus; assembly: GCF_005786655.1. Classification (NCBI taxonomy): domain Bacteria; kingdom Bacillati; phylum Actinomycetota; class Actinomycetes; order Kitasatosporales; family Streptomycetaceae; genus Streptomyces; species Streptomyces montanus. Next base: position 9,274 of record NZ_VBZC01000094.1, on the reverse strand, counting down.
CGCAGGCCCGCGGCACGGCGGAGGCCACGGCGGCCTGGCTGCGGAGCCTCGGCTCCTGAGACCGCCCAGGCCGGGGGCTCGTTGATGTCTGGAGGAAGTCCCAGTCTCCCGCGGTCCGCATCCCCCGTCCGCCCCCTCCGGGAGCACCATCTGCAGTCATGGCGGAAAAAGAGGACCGGTGGCCAGTGGCAACCACGCGCGTCGCCGGTCGGAAAGGAACAAAGACGGCATGAAGGTGATGTTCACATGTCTGCCGGAGAAGTCGCACCTCTACGGCCAAGTGCCGTTGGCGTGGGCTCTGAAGGCTGCCGGGCACGACGTCCTGATGCCCAACAGCCCGGGTTTCACCGATGCGATCACCCGCACCGGTCTCGCCGCCGCGCCGGTCGGCGGCGACAACACGCTGTACTCCAAGCTGCCGGCCGCCCGTGAGTACCAGGACATGGAGGTGACCAACTGGAGCCGCCTCGCACAGGGAGAAGCGGACTGGCCCACCCTGCGCAGCTGCTACGAGCTCAGCGTTCCCCTGGGCTACGCCCTCTACAACGATCCGGTCATGGAAGACATGCTCGCGCTGGCCGAGAGCTGGCAGCCGGACCTGGTCGTCCGGGACCCGCTCTCCTACGCCGGGGCGCTGGCGGCCCGCGTCACCGGCGCTCTCCACGTCCGGATGCTGTGGTCCGCGGACGTCTACGGACGCACCCGCAGCAACTACGTGGAACTCATGCGCCAGGCGCCCGAATCCGAGCGCGTCGACCCCCTCTCCGACTGGATGAACGAGTGGGGCCGGCCCTACGGCGTCGTGTGCGACGAAGAACTGCTCCAGGGCCAGTACACCATCGACTCGCTGCCACCGAGCCTGAGGCTGCCCAGCACGTTGCGCCAGCTGCCCCTGCGTTACCAGCCCTACAACGGGACCACGGTGGTGTGGGACTGGCTGCGTGAAGCACCCAAGCGCCCACGCATCTGCCTGAGCCTGGGCAACATGAACACCGAGGCCTTCGGCGGGGACTACGTCTCGATCCCCACCGTCCTCGACGCCCTGTCGGACCTCGACATCGAAGTCGTCGCGGCAGTCCTGCCCGGACAGCGCGCGGAGCTCGGTCCCGTCCCGGCGAACGCCCGCATCGTCGACGACGTGGCCCTGGACACGCTGCTGCCCAGCTGCTCCGCGGTGATCCATCACGGTGGCTGGGGCACCTTCTGCACGGCCATGGTGCACGCCGTCCCCCAGCTCGTGATGTCCACGTACATCGCCGACCAGGAACTCCGCGGACGGTCACTGGAGCGCGAAGGCGCCGGGTTCTTCGTCCACCACAGCGAAGTCAACGCCGCCCAGGTCCGCGCACATGTCCTCCGCCTTCTCAACGACCCCCAGCACGCCGCATCCGCACGCCGCGTCCGCGACGAGGTCGCCGCCATGCCGAACGCCTACGAAACAGTCCCCGTGCTGGAAAGGCTGGTCGCCGAACGCTGACTGTCTGTCGGCCGGTCAGGCCACGGCCCAGGCCGGCGTCTCGTTGATCGTCACCACGGCCGCCGTGCAGATCCAGCCCGGCCCCTGGGACGTCAGCAGCACGTGGTCGCCCGCCGTCACCTCGCGGGTCCGCACCAGGTGCTCCAGGGCGATGAAGGGGTCGGCACCCCCGACGTGCCCGACACTCTTGCCGAACTCCCAGCTCGATCGGGACATCGGCAGCCCCAGGGGCACCATCACCGTGTATTCGACCACCCGGCCGTCCACATTGAGCGACACGACCTTGGTGATGTCCGAGGCGTTCAGGCCGGCATCGACCAGAGAGCGCTGCATGATCTCCAGGTCGAACACGGTCATCTTCTCCAGCGTCTCCGCCATCGAGAGGTCGGCGTCATGGAATCGCATGACCCGCTCTCCCATCTCCGCCATTTCGGACGCGGTGTCGGAGTCGAGGTTGATCAGCGGACCGTCACCGCGGTGCCACTTCTCCAGCCGGTGCAGCACCCCGGCGTTGAGTGATTTCACCTCGGCGAAACCCTGGTCCGCACTCAACAGAACCGATGCTCCGCCATCGCCCAGAATGCACGACTGATTCTGGCCGTCCGTCCAGCGGTTGATACCCGGCGAGTTCCAGTTCTCGCCGGTCGTCAGCAACACCGCCTCCGCCTCACCGGCGCCGGTGATCTGCCCAATGGCCACTTCCATCGCACTGAGCATGCCGTTGCAGCCCTGCTGCAGATAGAAAGCGGGGATCGTGCCCAACCCAAGCTCCCGCAGGACGTAGCCCGGTGGGTAAGACCCGGCGGGAGCCTGGTAGTTGACACTGCTGTGGATGTGCGTCGCAATGGCCTCGGGATCGGTCTTCGACCGGTCCAACGCCGTACGAGCGGAATTGACCGCCATATCGAGCGCCGGGACCTCAGGGGCCACATACACACCCGTCAGCCCCGTGTCCGTATGCGTTTCCGCCTCTACGAGCCCGTCCGCGGCCGCCTTCTCGACGCTGACCCATTCATGGAGATCAACTCCCAGCGAATCAATGTAAACGCCTTCGACCCTCATCAGCCATTTCCTCCGTCTCGTCTACAACGGGCAATATCCAGTGGGTGTGTCAACGCGCCGCCCTGTCAGGCGAGCAGTTGCATCTTCAGGTGCTGGGCCAACTCGGCGGCGGTCTCGAAGTCGAACGCCACATTCGACGTCAAGGTGAGCCTGGTGGCGGACGCCAGGGCGTTGCGGAGGTTCACCGCGCTCAGCGAATCGAAGCCGAGGCCCTTCAACTCCGCGTTCGCGGCCACGATGTCGGGGGAGGAGTGGCCCAGGACCGTCGCGATGTGGCCGCGTACCAGGTCGGTCAGGACCGTGTCGCGATCCGCGTCGCTCAACGCGGCCAGCCGGTGCCTCAGTTCCGACGCTTCGGCGGGGGTGTCCTGTGCCGCCCGGCGGGCCCGAGGGGGCAGCAGGGCACGCAGGAGCGAGGGGGCGCCCCCCGCCCTGGCCAGGTCGCGCAGAGCGGAGAAGTCCAGCTGTGCAGCAACGACGGCGCTCCGATCCGCTCCCCAGGCCGCGTCCAGCAACTGGAGGCCCTGCTCGGTCGGCAGTGGCCCCCAGGCGACGGAGGTGGCCGGGAGCCCCTGGGCGCGTGACTGGTGCGCGAGCGCGTCCAGGAAGGCGTTGGCCGCGGCGTGGTTGCCCTGGCCCGCGGCTCCGAAGACGCCGGCGGTGGAGGAGAGCACGAGGAACGCTGACAGATCCGCGTCCCGGGTCGCCTCCCGCAGCGCGAGCACCGCGTCCACCTTGGGCCGCAGCACCGCACTCAGGCGCTCGGGTGTCAGGGAGGGGATGACCGCGTCGTCCAGCACGCGCGCCGCGTGCACCACCGCCTTGAGCGGCCGTTCGGCGGGAAGTGCCGCCAGCAGTCCGGCCAGAGCGTTCGAATCCGTCGCGTCGCAGGCGGCCACGGTGACGTGCGCGCCCAGCGCGGTGAGTTCGGCCTCGATGTCCGCCGCCCCCGGTGCCGCGGGTCCTCGACGGCTCGTCAGCAGCAGTTCCCGCACGCCGTGGTCCACGACCAGATGGCGGGCGACCGCGGCTCCCAACGTGCCCGTGCCTCCGGTGACCAGGACCGTACCGTCCGGGCCGACCGGCAGCGACGTACCGTCGGCACCGATGGCGAGCCGGGCCAGTCGCGGCACCCGCACGGTCCGCTTGCGCAGCGCCCATTGCGGTTCGTCGGAGCCGGCGACCTTCGACAGCGCGCGCCATGCCGGTTTGCTCGCGTCGGTGTCCACCAGCGTGAACCGGCCCGGGAATTCGGTCTGAGCCGAGCGAACCAGTCCCCACACGGCGGCGGCCGGCAGGTCGAACTGCCCGGTCAGCCCGGTACGTTCGGTGTCGTCCCAGGACGGCACCGCACCTTGGGTCAGGAAAATCAGCCGGGAGTTGTCGAACACGGGCATCGTCACCCAGGACCGTGCCCACTCCAGCGCCCGGCGCGTGGTGTCGTGGACGGCCCTCGCCAGTTCCCCGCCGGTCTGCTCCGCGGCGGCGGACGCAGACGCCGTCACGACCACATCGGGTGCCGGAGCGCCGTCGTCGACGGCCGCGGCCAGCGTCCGCAGATCCGGGTACGCCTCGGCGTACCGACCCGCCGACATCAGTCCGGACCGCACCCCCAGCGTGTCCTCGCCGACGACCGCCCACTTGGCGGGCACCGCGTCGGCGACCGGCGCGAGGTCGACATCGGTCCACTCAACGGTGAACAGGCTGTCCTGCTGCGCGGCACCCGCTGCCCCGATACGGCTCCTGGAGACCGGCCGGAGCCGCACGGACTCCACGGTCAGCACCGGCTCTCCGGTGGCATCGGCGGCCCGTATCGAGAAGGAGCCGTCCGGCAGGGGACTGATCCGCACACGCAGCACCGAGGCCCCGGATGCGTGCGGGGACACCCCCTGCCAGACTGCCCCGTGCCAGGCTCCCGCCTGCCACGGTCGGCCGGCGTCCCGCAGCGCGTCCTCGATGCGCGGCGGGTGCAGCATCGCGTCCGTCAGGACCGGGTGGAGCCCGAACTCCCTGGTCTCCGCCCGCAACTGCTCGGGCAGGGCGATCTCGGCGAAGAGGTCGTCACCGCGCCGCCACACGGCTCTGACGCTCTGGGGAGCGGAGCCGTGACTCGGGCCGTCCGCAGCCGACTCAGCCGAGTCCTCGTCCGGGGCGGGCACCGGGATCGTCACGGCCTTGGCCTCGGCGGGGGGCCACACCTCCAGGTCCCAGTCAGGCAGCGGCCCCTCCTCGGAGAGGCACCCGGTGGCATTGCATGCCCACGGTCGCCCGAACCCCTCGTCGCCGCGCCGGGAGTGGACGGACACGGGACGCAACCCGTCCTCTCCGGGCGCGCCGACCGTGATCCGAAGCTGGACGGCCCCGGATTCCGGCAGTACCAGCGGGTCCTGGGGGGACAGCGTCTCCAGTCGGCCGAAGCCCACCTGGTCACCGGCAGTTGTCGCCAGCTCGACCAGTACCGAATCGGGTACGAGAGCCGAGCCGCCCACGCTGTGCGGGGAAAGCCAGGCATACGCCCCTGCCGACAGCCGCCCGGTGAACAGCACGGTTTCGGAGCCGGGAAGTTCGACGGCCGCCCCCAGCAGCGGGTGCTTCACGATCACCGCACCCACCTCGGCCGCACTGCGGGAGGCCCCGGGAGAAGCCGACAGTGGGGGATCGGCCGGGAGACCGGACCGGAGACCGTCAGGGGGACCGACAGCGAGCGGCGTGCCTGCCAGTTCGGGCAGGCGCTGGCGGGCGATCTTCCCCGCCGGGGTGCGGGGGATCTCGGCGACCGTGTGGAACTCGTCGGGCACTTTGAAGGAGGACAGCTCCTGCCGACAGGTCTTCAGGACCAGCTGCGGATCGATACCGTCGGGCCCCGGCACGAGATAGGCGACAGGCACCTCGCCGAGCACCTCGTGCCGTTGGCCGGTCACCGCGGCGTCGGCCACTCCGGGTACCTGCGTCAGGACCTTCTCGATCTCGCCCGGATGGATGTTCTCACCACCGCGGATGATCAGTTCCTTGACCCGGCCGGTGATGGTGAGGAATCCGGACGGGTCCCGGCGGGCCAGATCGCCGGTGCGGTACCACCCGTCGCGGAGCACGGCGCCGGTGGCCTCGGGCTGGTTGTGGTAACCGAGCATGAGGGCCGGGCTGTTCACCCATACCTCGCCCTCCTCACCGGTGGCGACCTCCGCACCCGTCCGAGGGTCCGTCAGGCGCAGCGTCAGCCCGGGAAGCGGCTGCCCGCAGGAGCCCGGCACGCGAGGCCCGTCCGGCGCCTGAGTGGTGATCGCCCCACCGGTCTCCGTGCTTCCGTAACTGTCCAGCAGGCGGACGCCGAAGGTTTCCTCGAACGTCTCGTGCAGCGAGGCGGGACAGGCGGAGCCGGCCGCCATGCACACACGCAGTTCCGGCAGTCCGGCGCCACTCTCCCGCGCCACCTCCACCATGCGGTGGTACATCGTCGGCACCCCGACCAGGAAGGTGGAGCGCTCCGACCGCGCCGCTTCCATGATCTCGTCGGCGGCCGAACCCTCCATGATGTGTGCCGTGGCGCCGACGGCCAGAACCCCCAGCACGCCGATGTTGTGCGACACGGCGTGGAAGAGCGGCATCGGCCACAGCACCCGGTCGTCCTCGCACAGGCCGAGGATGGGCGCGTTGCAGGAAGCCGTCGCCCACAGCGACTTGCGCTGGGTCGACACCACTCCCTTGGGACGTCCCGTGGTGCCCGAGGTGTAGAGCATCCAGGCCGGGTCGTCGAGCCCGAGATCGTCACGGGCCGGACTGCCCGGCTCGGTGGTCGCAAGGCTCTCGAAGTGCCGGACACCGGCCGGTGCGTCGGTCGTCGGTGCGTCAGCCGGGGCGTCGGCCGGCCCGACCCCCACGACCGCCGTTCCCGAGCGCTGCCCGGTGACCCTCAGCACCTGCTTCAGCCGAGCGGCACCAGTGACCACCAGGACCGCACCGCTGTCGTCGAGCACATGCGAGAGTTCGGCGTCCGACGACTGGGGATCGAGGGGTACGCCGATCGCGCCCGCGCGGGTGACGGCGAGATAACTCTCCACCATCTCCACGCGGTTGCCCATGCGCAGCACCACACGGCTGCCGCGCTCCACCCCCAGGTCCGCCAGATGACCGGCCAGCCTGCGGGTACGCCGCTCCAGTTCCCCATAGGTCACGGCACGCCGGGCGTCGCGAAACGCGGTCTTCTCGGGAAACCGACCGGCGTTCCCGGCAAGCAGCTCATGCAGCGGCTGGATCAGCTCATTACGCAACTTGTCACTCACGTCTCTCGGGTGTCTCTCGGGTGCCGATCACACGGGAACGGAAAAACGGGGTCTGAAGCAGCCGCAGCGTGAACGTCCTCCCGGCGTCAGGCGCCGATCGAGCGGTAGCGACGCACGGCCAGCGTCCGGCAGAGGACGGCGATGGCGACCGACCAGCCCACCGACACCACGATGGGGTGCTGCGCCGGCCAGGCGTCGGACACCGCCGTCAGGCTCGGATTGCCGAACAGCTCACGCAGGGACTGCACCGTGGCGCTGAGCGGATTCCACTCGGCCACCGGCCGTAGTACGGCCGGCAGTGACGACGGCGCCACGAAGGCGTTCGACAGGAACGTCAGCGGGAACAGCCAGAGGAAGTTGCTGCCGGCCGCCGCCTCCGGCCCCTCCACCGACAACCCGATGAGCACACCCACCCACGACAGCGCGTAGCCCATGAGCAGCAGCACAGCGAACGCGGCAGCCGCCCGAAGGAACCCGTGGTGGATCCGCCAGCCCACAACGAGGGCACACAGCACCATCACCGTGATGAAGAAAAGGTTCTGCACCAGGTCGGCGAGGCTGCGTCCGGACAACAGGGCCCCGCGTGACATGGGCAGCGAGCGGAACCGGTCCACCATGCCGAGCTTGATGTCGGTGGCCGTGCTGATGCTGCTGATACTGGCCGTCACGAACGCGATCGTCTGGGCGAAGAAGCCCGGCATCATGTACTCGCGATAGGCGGCCGGCCCCGCGCCGTCGGGGACGACGAAGGACCCGGCGAAGATGTACGCGAAAATCAGGACGAACACCACCGGCTGGGCCAGACTGAGCAGCAGCGCTCCGGGGGTGCGCAGCATCACCAGCAGGTTGCGCCGGGTGATCACCCAGGTGTCGGAGGCCGCCTTCAAGGCGTGGGCGTACCGGGCCCCGTCCGGCAGACCGGTCGTCCGGGTCGTGATGGCCACCGCGATCACCCCTTGCCGTCGGTCGCATGAGAGGAGACCGCCGCGAGTTCGGGTTCGCGCGCCGGCTCCTCCCTCGGAGCTTCGCCGGTCAGGTCCATGAACACCTCGTCCAGGGTCGGGCGCCGCAGGCCTATGTCGCTGATCCCGATTCCCGCCGCGTCCAACTCGTCGATGATCTCGGCCAGCATGCGCACCCCGCCGCCGACCGGAACCGAGACCAGCGCCCTGGCCAGGTCCACTTCGGGCTTCCTGCCGCCGAAGCGGGCGAGGACCGCCACGGTGTCCTGGATCCGCTCACGCAGATCCACCACCACCTCGACGCACTGCTGCCCGGTCCGCGCCTTGAGCTCCCGGGGAGTGCCGCGCGCGATGATCCGGCCGCGGCCCACGACGGCGATGTCATGGGCGAGCCGGTCCGCCTCCTCCAGGTACTGCGTGGTGAGCAGGAGCGTCATACCGGAAGCGACCAGCTGCTCGATCGCGTCCCACAGCATGAGCCGACTGGCCGGGTCGAGACCGACCGACGGTTCGTCCAGGAACATCACCACGGGACGCACGACGAGCGCGCCGGCGAGGTCGAGACGGCGACTCATACCGCCGGAATAGGTGTCGGACCTCCGGTCCGCCGCCTCCAGCAGGCCGAACTGTTCGAGCAGTTCGTCGGCGCGCGACCGGGCGGCGCGCCTGCGCATCCCGTACAACTCGCCGATCATGCGAAGGTTCTCACGCCCGGTCAGTTTCTCGTCGAGGGCCACGAACTGGCCCGAGAGACCGATCGAACGCCGCACCTGCTCGGGGGCGCGCACCACGTCGTGACCCGCCACCGTGGCCGTCCCCGCGTCGGGCCGCAGCAGGGTGGTGAGCAGCCGCACCGCGGTGGTCTTGCCCGCTCCGTTGGGTCCCAGGAGCCCGAGAACGCTGCCTTCGGGAACCTCCAGGTCGATCCCGTCGAGGGCGCGGACCTCTCCGAAGGTCTTCGTCAAGCCCTCGGCGTGAATGGCGGCTGCCATGGACTTCTCTCCTTCCTGCTCGTGCTCGTGTGATGAGGTGTCCGCCTGCTCACGGCCCCGGCCCCGCGTATCGCGTGCCTGGACCGGCTCACTTCGCGGAGACGAGCTTCAGCTCGGGGTGCGCGGTGCCGCCCGCGATCGCGGTCGACGAGATGTGGGAGGCGACGCGGTCGTCGACGGGGTCGTTCGCCGGGTCGTCGTGCACGACGAGGTGCTCGTACGTCGTGGACCGCTGGGCCGGGACGCGGTCCGCCGTCCGGATGAGCGTGATCAGTTCCAGCAGGTTGGAGCGGTGCTTGGCGCCGGCGGAGGAGACGACGTTCTCCTCGAGCATGACGGAGCCGAGGTCGTCGGCTCCGTAGTGCAGCGTGAGCTGGCCGATCTCCTTGCCGGTGGTGAGCCAGGAGCCCTGGATGTGGGCGATGTTGTCCATGAACAGCCGCGCGATGGCGATCATCCGCAGGTACTCGAAGAGCGTGGCCTGCGTACGGCCCTTGAGGT
>NZ_VBZC01000093.1:0-27020 GCF_005786655.1 Streptomyces montanus | reverse complement strand
CGAGCACCCGGCCGAGCTGCCCGGCGGCGAGCCGTCGCGGGGTCGCCCCGGGCGCGACGCCGGTGGCGGGCGCGAACTCCAGCGCGTCGTCGCCCTCCGCGTCCGTCACCCACACCACGTGCTCCTCGCCGTCGACGCGGAAGGTGCGGGGCAGCCGGGCGCGTACGCCGGCTTCGGCGGCGAGGGCGCGGGCGGGGCCGGAGCGGTGGGTGACCCAGTGGACGGCGCCGCGCACGGAGATCGCGCTGCCGCGTCCCGTGTGGTCGGGCGCGGCGGCACCGAACCAGCGGGCCGCGTTCACGGGGTGCGGCTGCAGGTCGACGCGCTGTCCGCCGAGCCGGATGTCGAGCCGGCGCGGCTCGGCCCCGTCCAGGTCGTCGAGGAGCCACAGTTCACCGGCGGAGGAGTACACGACGCGCGTGCCGTCGGTCGCCGCATGCCGGGCGTAGAAGCCGTCGACCGCCGTGTGACGTCGCAGATCCGAGCCGTCGGCGAGGGACGAGTACACGGCCCCGACGCCCTCGTGGTCGGAGAGGAAGACGACCCTCTCCCCCACCCACGACGGGTACTCGATGTTCCCGTCCAGCTCCTCATGCAGCCGTACGAACTCGCCGTCTCCTTCTTCGCCCGCGGCCGCACGGTCGATCCACAGCTTGCCCGCCGTGCCGCCCCGGTACCGCTTCCACCAGGCGGCCTCGCGTCCCATCGGCGCGGACAGCAGCACGACGCCGGGGCCGTGGGCGACATCGCCGACAGGCCCGTACGGCAGGGTGGTCGCGGGACCGCCGTCGAGCGGTACGGACCGTGCCCAGGTGCGCCGCAGACTGGCCTGCCCGTAGGTGCTGAGCGCGAGCACGTTCCCGTCCGGGGTCCAGCCGCGTACCTGGGTCTTCCAACTTCCCCAGTGCGTAAGGCGCTTGGCGGGGCCGCCGTCGAGGGAGGCGATGTGCACCTCGGGGGCGCCGTCACGGGTGGAGGTCCAGGCGACGGTCGTGCCGTCCGGTGAGATGCGGGGGTGGTTCACGGGGACGTTGTCGGCGCTGACCCGCCAGGCGCGGCCGCCGTCGAGCGGCGCGACCCAGACGTCGTCCTCGGCGGTGAAAGTGATCAACTCGCCATGGAGATGCGGATACCGGAGATAGGTCGAGGATGCAGCGGGTGCGGTCTGTGTCACCCGATCACCCTATGCAGCGACTCTTCCCCCGGCCAGAGGTTCGGATCACTTGCCCTGGGCGCAGGAGCAGGTGGGGCGCGGATGCTCGGTGACGGTCACGGTGACGGTGACGGTGGGGCCCGGCTGCTCGTGCGGCGGTGTCGTCCTGTGATCGACGGGCGGAGTCGACTTGTGGTCGCCGGGTGGTGTCGAGGGCGGCTCCTTGCTCGGCTCGGCGGCGTCGCAGTTCCCGAGTACGTCCACCCGGAACCACTGCTTGCCGCCCACCTTGGCGGTGAGGTCGCCTCGCACGCACTTCCCGTTGACCTCCTGCGTCACCTTCCCCTTGATGCTGATGTCCTTGCCGTCCTTGGTCTCGCCCACGCAGTCGACGTTCGCCACGCTGCGCGGACTCGGCGAGTTCCCGGGCTTCGCCTTGTCGCCGTACGAGGCCGTGCAGCTGACCCACTGCACGTCGACGCCCTGGCGCTCCAGTTCCCGGGTGCCCACCTGGTCGGTGGTGATCGCGACCGCGACGGAGCTCACTCCGTCGCCGGGTTCGCAGGCGGTGGCTCCCAGCACGGTTACCGCCGCGAGTCCGGCCAGGGCCGGGGTCCGCCGACGCGTCCGTAAGCCCTGCCGTATACGCCTCAATGCCCCCATAGACGGCAGCGTGCCACCCCGGACGGGGTCGCGGTAGACCGCATGCGGCCACGATCCGCCACGCATGGGCGCGCGCAAGGGTTTTTCGCCCCCGCCGCCCCTACCCGTCCCATCCTGGGTCTGGGGGCTCCGCCCCCAGACCCTCGTATAGGCCTGACGGCCTCGTCCTCAAACGCCGGACGGGCTGAAGATTTCAGGGGCGGCGGGGGCGAAAAAAACCCGGTCAGGACCAGCGCCCCGTGCGCCCCAGCAGCAGCGCCACCGCCGCCGTCCCCGCCGTCGAGGTGCGCAGCACACTACGCCCCAGCCGGCAGGTCTTCGCGCCGGCCTGAACGAACAGCTCCAGCTCCTCCGGGGAGACACCCCCTTCGGGCCCCACGACGAGCACGATGTCACCGGACGCGGGGAGCGCGACGGTCGCCAGGGGCTCGCTCGGGTGGGCCCGGTCCTCGTGCAGCACCACCGCAAGGTCCGCTTTGGCGAGAAGTGCGGCAACCTGCTTGCCCGTCATCGCGTCCGCCACCTGCGGGAAACGCACCCGGCGCGACTGCTTGCCCGCCTCGCGCGCGGTGGCGCGCCATTTGCCGAGCGCCTTGAGGCCCCGCTCGCCCTTCCACTGCGTGATGCAGCGGGCGGCGGACCAGGGGACGATCTCGTCGACGCCGGTCTCCGTCATGGTTTCGACGGCGAGCTCACTGCGGTCGCCCTTGGGGAGTGCCTGAACGACGGTGATCCGGGGCGTGGGCTCCGGTTCCTCACGGACCTCGTGGAGGTCCGTGACCACGAGGCGGTCCTTGCCCTCGGCCGCCTTGACGACGCCTTCCGTCCAGTGCCCGCGTCCGTCCGTCAGCACGACGTCCTCGCCCGGCCGCAGCCGCTTCACGGACACGGCGTGCCGCCCCTCGGGGCCGTCCAGGACGAAGTCGGGCCCGCCCGGCAGCACGTCCGCCACATCCGCCACGAACACCGGAGCGGTCATCAGACGCCGCCCCCCGCGGGATACGCCGACAGCGTCGTCTTCGCGGCGACCAGTTCGTCCGCGAGCGCCTCGACGAGCTGCTGCGCGGGCAGATCACGGGCGAGCCGGTGCCCCTGCCCCGCCCACAGCGCCATCCCCTGCGGGTCGCCCGCCTTGGCGGCCGCCTTGCGCAGTCCGGAGGTGAGGTGGTGGACCTGGGGGTACGCGGCGGGCGCGTAGGGGCCGTGCTCGCGCAGGAAGCGGTTCACCAGGCCACGGGCCGGCCGGCCGGAGAAGGCGCGCGTCAGCTCCGTACGCACGAAGAGGGGGTTGGTCAGCGCCTGCTTGTGCACGGCGTTGGCGCCGGACTCGTGGGTGGCGAGGAAGGCCGTGCCGAGCTGGGCCGCGCAGGCGCCGGCGGCGAGGGCGGCGGCGATCTGACTGCCGCGCATGATGCCGCCGGCCGCGACGATCGGGATCTGTACGGCCTCACGGATCTGCGCGATCAGGGAGAGCAGTCCGATGCCGGCGCCGGCCGTCTCCGGGTTGTCCCGGTGGGTTCCCTGGTGGCCGCCCGCCTCGATGCCCTGAGCGATCACCGCGTCGGCGCCCGCCCACTGCACGGCCTGGGCCTCCTCCACGGTGGTGGCGGTGACCAGGGTGATCGTGCCGGCACGGGCGAGGGAGTCCAGGACCTCGCGGGTGGGGCAGCCGAAGTGGAAGGAGACGACCGGCACCGGGTTGTCCAGGAGCACCGCGAGCTTGGCGTCGTAGCCGTCGTCGCGTCCGCTGTCGGGGTCACCGAGCTCGGTCTCGTACCACGCGGACTCGCCGGCGAGCTGGCTGGCGTAGACGGCGACGGCGGCCGGGTCGGCGTACTCGGGCTGCGGCATGAAGAGGTTCACGCCGAAGGGCCGGCCGGTGGCCCCGCGCAACTGCTTGATCTCCTGGTACATGCCGTCGGCCGTCTTGTAGCCGGCGGCGAGAAAACCGAGCCCCCCGGCCTCGGACACGGCCGCGGCGAGCTGCGGCACGGAGACGCCGCCGGCCATGGGGGCCTGCACGATCGGGAGGGGGAAGAGATCGGTCAGCGCGGTGGACATGACGGCATGTTGTCACGTCCCCCGAGAAGGACCGAATCCGGCCTTCCGCCCGGCATACGCCATCGGAATGGGCGCCCATCAGGGGTGATGGGAAGGCACCCGGGCCGGCGGACGCGGCCGTCGGCCCGGGTGCCCCACCTACGTGCGACCGTTGAACGCGTCCTTGAGCCGTGAGAACAACCCCTGCTGCCCGGGCTGGAACTGTCCCGTAGGCCGTTCCTCGCCCCGCAGCTTGGCCAGCTCGCGCAGCAGGCGCTCCTGCTCCGGGTCGAGCTTGGACGGGGTCGTGACCTCGACGTGGACGATGAGGTCGCCCCGGCCGCCGCCGCGCAGATGCGTGACGCCGCGGCCGTGCAGCGGGATCGACTGGCCGGACTGGGTGCCCGGGCGGATGTCGACCTCTTCGAGGCCGTCGAGCGTCTCCAGCGGGACCTTGGTGCCCAGTGCTCCCGCGGTCATCGGGATGGTGACCGTGCAGTGCAGGTCGTCGCCGCGCCGCTGGAAGGTCGCGTGCGGCAGCTCGTGGATCTCCACGTAGAGGTCACCGGCGGGCCCGCCGCCGGGGCCGACCTCGCCCTCTCCGGCGAGCTGGATCCGTGTGCCGTTGTCGACACCGGCCGGGATCTTGACCGTCAGGGTCCGACGGGACCGTACGCGTCCGTCGCCCGCGCACTCCGGGCACGGGTTCGGCACGACCGTGCCGAAGCCCTGGCACTGCGGGCAGGGGCGGGAGGTCATGACCTGGCCGAGGAACGAACGCGTGACCTGCGAGACCTCACCGCGGCCGCGGCACATGTCACATGTCTGAGCCGAGGTGCCCGGAGCGGCGCCCTCGCCGCTGCAGGTGGTGCACACGACGGCGGTGTCGACCTGGATGTCCTTGGTCGTCCCGAAGGCCGCCTCGTCGAGCTCGACCTCCAGGCGGATCATCGCGTCCTGGCCGCGTCGGGTGCGCGAGCGCGGCCCGCGCTGCGACGCGGTGCCGAAGAACGCGTCCATGATGTCCGAGAAGTTCCCGAACCCGCCGGCGCCGAAGCCGCCCGCGCCTCCGCCGCCCGCCTGGGTCAGCGGGTCACCGCCGAGGTCGTAGACCTGCTTCTTCTGCGGGTCCGACAACACCTCGTACGCGGCGTTGATCTCCTTGAACCGCTCCTGCGTCTTCGGATCGGGGTTGACATCCGGATGCAGCTCGCGTGCGAGCCGCCGGAAGGCCTTCTTGATCTCGTCCTGGGACGCGTCGCGGCGCACGCCGAGTACGGCGTAGTAGTCCGTGGCCACTTACGACTCCGCCAGGATCTGTCCGACGTACCGTGCCACCGCTCGTACCGCTCCCATCGTTCCGGGGTAATCCATGCGTGTCGGTCCGACCACGCCGAGTTTTGCTACTGCCTCGCCGCCCGAACCGTAGCCGACGGAGACCACGGACGTGGAGTTGAGTCCCTCATAAGCGTTTTCGTGACCGATGCGTACGGTCATGCCCGAATCCCCCGCCTCACCAAGGAGTTTGAGGAGGACGACATGCTCCTCCAAGGCCTCCAGGACGGGCCGGATCGTGAGGGGAAAGTCATGTCCGAAGCGGGTGAGATTGGCGGTGCCGCCGATCACCAGCCGCTCCTCGGTCTCCTCGACGAGTGTCTCCAGGAGGGTGGAGAGCACCGTCGAGACCGTACCGCGGTCCTCCGTCTCGAAGGCTTCCGGCAGGTCCTGCACCAGCTGCGGGACATCCGTGAAGCGACGGCCCGTGACCCGGCTGTTGAGCCGCGCCCGAAGGTCCGCGAGAGACGCTTCGCCGAACGGTGCCGGGCAGTCCACCATGCGCTGCTCGACCCGGCCGGTGTCGGTGATCAGCACGAGCATCACACGGGCCGGAGCCAGCGACAGCAGTTCCACGTGCCGCACCGTCGAACGGGTCAGCGACGGGTACTGCACGACGGCGACCTGACGCGTGAGCTGCGCGAGCAGCCGTACGGTCCGGCCCACGACGTCGTCGAGGTCCACGGCGCCGTCGAGGAAGTTCTGGATGGCCCGTCGCTCGGGCGCGGTCATCGGCTTGACGCCCGCGAGCTTGTCGACGAAGAGGCGGTAGCCCTTGTCCGTGGGGATGCGTCCGGCGCTGGTGTGCGGCTGCGCGATGAAGCCCTCGTCCTCCAGTGCGGCCATGTCATTGCGCACCGTGGCGGGCGACACCCCGAGGTTGTGCCGCTCTGTGAGCGCCTTGGAGCCCACCGGCTCCTCCGTGCCCACATAGTCCTGGACGATGGCGCGCAGCACTTCGAGCCTGCGTTCACTGAGCACCGCGCACACCTCCAGCTGGTCTTTCCCGCGTCCTTCGCTTGGCACTCAGTGCGTTCGAGTGCCAGCATCCCCGGCTCAAGTGTACGGCCGGTGGGTACGACCCCGGCAAGGCCGGGCCTGCGATGTCGGCCCGACGTGTGATGGTTTGTCCGGACCTGTCGGGAACTAGTCGGTAACCAGGTTCCGCTCTGCGGTGAACCATGCCCTGCTCTGCCGGGACCATAGAGCTAGCGTCGGTGTATGAAGGTGACTTGGGAAGGGCCGGCGCCGTGCTGAGTGTCGCCTGGGAGGCGTCGGGGTGGACGGAGCTGGCGCCTGGGATCGGGCAGCGGCGACTGCCCGTGTGGGACTGCACGGTCGGGCTCGTCGTGGGCGAGGGCTCCGCGCTCCTGATCGACGCCGGGTCGAGCGTGCGGGAGGGCGCGCGGCTGCGTGGCGAGGCGCGCCGGCTGCTCGGCGGCGGCCGGGTCACCCATCTCGCGCTCACGCATTCCCACTTCGACCATGTCTTCGGGGCGGCGGCGTTCGCGGGCGTCGAGGTCTTCGGTGCGGTGGGGCTGGACCGGGTCCTCGTCGGCGACAGCGACGAGCTGCGCGCGGACGCCGTACGCAACGGCGCCGACCCCCGCGAGGCGGCCGAGGCGGCGGATCTCCTCGTCCGTCCGCGGCACCTCGTGAGCGGGGAGCGGACCCTCGACCTGGGCGGGGGCCGCCAGGTCCTGCTGGCGAACATCGGCCCTGGCCACACGGCCCACGACCTGGCGGTTCTCGTCCCCGGTACACCCGGCCCCGGCACGCCCGGCGCGGACTCCCCCGAGGTCGTCTTCTGCGGCGACCTGGTCGAGGAGTCCGGCGAACCCCAGGCGGGTCCCGACGCCGTACCGTCCCACTGGCCCACGGCCCTGGACCGGCTGCTCGACCTGGGCGGCGAGGACGCGGTGTACGTTCCGGGGCACGGCGCCGCGGTGAATGCGGCGTTTGTCCGGGCCCAACGGGACGCGCTGGCACGGCGTTTCGGCGTGTCGTAGGGCTCTCGGCCCACCCGGCGGGTCCTTTCTCCTATCGTCATGCGAATGCGCCAGTACTCACCGGACCTGACCCCTCCGTGGAAGAAGCCCAAGCCCGTGCCGGAGGTCCCGGCGGAGCCGGGTCTGGTCGTGGAGGAGCCCGGCACCGGCTTCTGCGGCGCCGTGATCCGCTGCGAGGCGGGCACGGTCACTCTGGAGGACCGCTTCGGCAAGCACCGCGTGTTCCCGCTGGAACCCCGGGGCTTCCTCCTGGAGGGCCGCGTGGTGACCCTGGTCAGGCCCTCGGCCTCTCCGGTACGCCCCACCCGTACGGCATCCGGCTCGGTGGCCGTCCCCGGCGCCCGCGCCCGGGTCGCCCGCGCCGGCCGCATCTATGTCGAGGGCCGCCACGACGCGGAGCTGGTGGAGAAGGTCTGGGGCGACGACCTGCGCATCGAGGGCGTCGTCGTGGAGTACCTGGAGGGCGTCGACGACCTCCCCGCGATCGTCGCCGACTTCTCCCCCGGCCCCGACGCCCGCCTCGGCGTCCTCGTCGACCACCTGGTCCCGGGCACGAAGGAGTCCCGCATCGCGGAGTCGGTGACCAGTGAGCACGCGCTGGTGGTGGGCCACCCGTACATCGACATCTGGGAGGCGGTGAAGCCGGCCTCGGTCGGCATCCGGGAGTGGCCGCGCGTCCCGCACGGGCAGGACTGGAAGACGGGGGTGTGCCGGGCGCTGGGCTGGCGCGTGGCGAACACCGGGGAGGCCTGGCAGCGGATCCTGGACTCGGTGCGCTCGTACAAGGACCTGGAGCCGGAGTTGCTGGGGCGTGTGGAGGAACTGATCGACTTCGTGACGGCGCCGGCCTGAGCCCGAGGGTTTCGCCGGAGGGGCTGAAGCATGCGAGCCCGGGTCGGCATCAATCAGCCCGTCCGGCGTTTGAGGACGAGGCCGCAAGGCCGATACGGAGGTCTGGGGGCGGAGCCCCCAGGTTGAGGATGGGACGGGTAGGGGCGGCGGGGGCGAAGAACCCCACACCACGGACCCCGCTCAGTCGACCAGGTCCCGCACCACCCCATCCGCCAGCAACCGCCCCCGCAGCGTCAGCACCGCCCACCCCTCCTCGTACGGGCCGGTTTCGAGCAGCCCGTCCGACAGCGCACGCCGGGACGCGGCCAGGCCGTCCGGCCGCAGCAAGGAGAGCGGGCAGCCCTCGCGGAGCCGTAGCTCCAGGAGGATGCGCTCCACCCGGCGGTCCTCCGCGGAGAGGAGCTCGCGTCCGGCGCCGGGCGTCCTGCCCGCCGCAAGTGCCGCCGCGTACGCCCCCGGATGCTTGACGTTCCACCACCGCACCCCGCCCACGTGGCTGTGCGCACCCGGCCCCGCGCCCCACCAGTCGGCGCCGCGCCAGTACAGCTCGTTGTGGAGGCAGCGGCCCGCCGCGGAGGTGGCCCAGTTCGAGACCTCGTACCAGTCGAAGCCCGCAGCGGACAGGCTCTCGTCCGCGATGAGGTAGCGGTCCGCGTGGACGTCGTCGTCCGTCATGGGGACCTCGCCCCGTCTGATCCGCCGCGCCAGCTGCGTGCCCTCCTCGACGATCAGCGCGTACGCCGACACGTGGTCCGGCCCCGCCCCGATCGCCGCGTCCAGGGAGGCCCGCCAGTCGTCGTCCGACTCACCGGGCGTGCCGTAGATCAGGTCGAGGTTGACGTGCTCGAAGCCCGCCGCGCGGGCCTCCGCCACGCACGCCTCGGGGCGGCCGGGCGTGTGGGTGCGGTCCAGCACCTTCAGTACGTGCTGCCGGGCGCTCTGCATCCCGAAGGAGACCCGGTTGAAGCCGCCGGCCCGCAGGGCGGCCAGATAGGCGGGGTCGACCGACTCCGGGTTCGCCTCGGTCGTGATCTCCGCGTCGTCCGCGAGCCCGAACTCGTCGCGGATCGCCCCCAGCATGCGTACGAGATCGCCGGCGGCCAGCAGCGTGGGCGTACCGCCTCCGACGAAGACCGTGCGCACCGGCCGGGGGTCGTCGCCCAGGACCTTCCGGGCGAGCCGGACCTCGTCGACGAGTGTCGACGCGTAGTTGTCGCGGGAGGCGAGCACGCCTCCGCTGCCCCGCAGCTCGGTGGCGGTGTACGTGTTGAAGTCGCAGTAGCCGCAGCGCGTGGCGCAGTACGGCACGTGCAGATAGAACCCGAGGGGGCGCTCGGCCGCGCCGGCCAGGGCCTGCGAGGGCAGTGCCCCGTCGTCGGGGACGGGCTCACCGTCGGGGAGTGCGGAAGGCATGCCTTCCATTGTCCAGCACCTTCGGCGCGCTCCCCGGCTCCTCCGCTACTCCGCGACCACTCCGCGACTACTCCGCCTGCAGCACCAGCAGCGCGAGGTCGTCCTCCGGCGGCTTCGGGCCGAACTCGTGGACCAGGCGTCGTATCCGCTCGGCGATCAGTTCCGCGCTCAGGCCCGCGCAGCCGGCGAGGGCCACCGCGAGGCCGTCGGAGTCGTCGAACTGCCGGGGCCCGCTGCGGCGCTCCGTCACGCCGTCGGTGACGCACAGGAGGCTGTCGCCGGGGCGCAGCTCGAAGGTGTCGCAGGTGTAGGTCGCGTCCTCGAAGACACCGAGGAGGGTCTGCGGCTGGGCCGTCTCGCTCACCTTGCCGCACGGGGCCAGGAGCAGGGGCAGCGGGTGTCCGGCGGAGGCGACGGTGCAGTGCACACCGCCGTCGAAGGGGACCAGCTCGCCGTACAGGAGGGAGAGGAAGCGGGTCTGCGGGCCCTCGGTGAGGCCCTGGCCGCCTGCCGCGACCAGCGCGCGGGCGGCCGCGTCCGCGGCTTCGGTGGCGTCGTCGAGGAGCAGCTGGTTGAGGCGGTCGAGGACGTCGGGCACCTCGTAGCCCTCGCGGGCGAGCAGCCGCAGCCAGGGCCGGGCGAGGCCGATGACGACGGCGGCCTCGGGCCCCTTGCCCTGCACGTCGCCGAGCGCGAAGCACCAGCGTCCGTCGCCGGCCGGGAACAGGTCGTAGAAGTCACCGCTCGGTCCGCCCTTGTCGCACGGTTCGTAGACGAGCGCGCTGCGGACGCCGGGTATCTCGGCGACGGCCCCGGGCAGCAGGCCGCGTTGCAGTACGCGGCTGATGGTGGCCTGTCGCGCGTATTGCCGGGCCGCTCCGATGGCGAGTGCGACGCGGCGGCTGAGGTCCTCGACGAGTCCGGTGATCTCGTCGGGGAAGCGGTCCAGCCCGGCCCGCCCGATGACGAGCGTGCCGAGGGGTCTGCCGCCCGCGATCAGCCGGTACGCGAGTGCCGACCCGTCGGCCGCCTGCGTACCGAGCGCGTCGGCGGGCCAGGGCACGGGGACGGGTCCGGAGCGTGCCGATTCGGGCAGTCGGGGCGGGTCCTTCTCCAGGACGAGGCGCAGTTCCTCGATGCGGTTCTCGCTGCCGTGCCAGACGCGCGCGAGCCGCGGACCGCCGACGAGGCCCCCGTCGGTGCGGCCGGGCGCCTCGTCCTCCAGCCACACCGCGCACCAGTCGGCGAGCCGCGGTACGAGCAGCTGTCCGGCGAGCGCGGCGACGAGGTCCTCGTCGAGCTGTCCGGCCAGCAGGTCGGAGGCCTCGGCGAGGAAGGAGAGGGCGCCGCGGTTGAGCCACTCCTGGTCGTGCAGGGTGCGTTTGGGGGCGGGGGCGAGGAGCTCGGCGGCCCGCAGCCCGCGCCACAGGGCGTGCTCACCGGCGTACGCCTCGGGTTCCTCCGCACCGTGGCCGGCCGCGACCTCGTCGAACGGCAGCCGCGCCCATACGGTCTTGGTGCCGGTGCGGTAGGTGATCCCCCAGGCCTCGGAGAGCGAGGAGACGAGCCGCAGGCCGCGCCCGTACTCGACGGTGTCGTGCGGCCGGTCGGCGCCTTCGTCGCGGACCGAGCGCGCGGGGTGATGGTCGGCGACCTCGATGACGAGGACGCCGCCCGGGTTCTCGGCACCGTCCTCGCAGCCGCACCCCGCCCCGCTTTCCAGCCGTGTCTCCAGTTCGACGTCGGTGCCGGCGTGCACGACCGCGTTGGTGACGAGTTCACTGACGACGACCACGGTGTCGTCGGCGAGCCGGTCGGTGATGAACTCGGCGCCGGGCAGGGCGAGTTCGGTCCACTCGGCGAGTGCGGCGCGGACGAACCGGCGGGCGGCGCCCGGGGCGAGAGGGTTGCCCGGGAGCGACGTTCGCGCCAGCGGGCGCGGGTGCCCAGGCGCATCAGGAGCACGGGAGTTTATCTCCCGTTGCGTCGGTATGACCCCCACTGTGCGGCTCCCTGAGCAGTTCGGACGAATACGCCTCGGGCGGCACGGACAGAGTGACAGACTGGCCTCGCCCATAAGCGCCGAGTTACCGAAGTGGGCCCTCATGAGTGATAACAGTGCTACACATATGCTCGAAGACGGACAGATACGGGCATCAGACCTGCGTCCTCTGCTCGCTGCCATGACCGCGGTCCGGGACGGTGACTTCAGCAGCAAGGTGCCCGAGTCCGGGCACGGGCTGGTGGCCGAGCTCGGCGCGGTGTTCAACCAGATCCTGGACCGCAGCACGCACTTCAACTCCGAAGTGCAGCGCGTCCGTCGGGAGCTGGTGCGGCACGGCCGACTGGACGAGCGGCTCTCCGCCAGTCCCGGCCAGGGTCACTG
This sequence comes from Streptomyces montanus, assembly GCF_005786655.1. NCBI lineage: Bacteria > Bacillati > Actinomycetota > Actinomycetes > Kitasatosporales > Streptomycetaceae > Streptomyces > Streptomyces montanus. The sequence continues at coordinate 15,169 of NZ_VBZC01000093.1, read as the reverse complement.
GGTGAACCGGGTCAACGACGTGAACCAGCTGCTCGACGCGCTGGTGGCGCCCGCCGCGAACGCGACGCGCGTCCTGGACGCGGTGGCGGGCGGCGATCTGACCCAGCGGGTCGACCTGCACGACGGCAACCGCGAACTCCGGGGCGATCTGCGCCGGCTCGGCCGTGCCGTGAACAGGATGGTCGATCAGCTGTCCCTCTTCACGGGCGAAGTGACCCGGGTGGCCCGCGAGGTCGGCACGGAGGGGCGGCTGGGCGGCCGCGCCAAGGTGACGGGCCTCTCCGGGAGCTGGCGGGACGTGACCGAGGCGGTCAACACGATGGCGTCCCGGCTGACCGCCCAGGTGCGGGACATCGCCCTGGTGACGACGGCGGTGGCGCGCGGCGATCTGACCCGCACGGTGACCGTCGAGGCGACGGGCGAGCTGCTTGAACTGAAACTGACCGTGAACACGATGGTGGAGCAGCTGTCCGCCTTCGCGGACGAGGTGACCCGGGTGGCCCGCGAGGTGGGCACGGAGGGCCAGTTGGGCGGGCGCGCGCAGGTGCGGGGCGTGTCCGGGGTGTGGAAGGACCTCACCGACAACGTCAACTTCATGGCATCGAACCTGACCTCGCAGGTCCGCAACATCGCCCAGGTCACCACGGCCGTGGCCAACGGCGATCTGAGCCAGAAGATCACGGTCGACGCGCAGGGCGAGATCCTCGAACTCAAGTCGACGATCAACACGATGGTCGACCAGCTCTCCGCCTTCGCCGACGAGGTCACCCGGGTCGCCCGCGAGGTCGGCACGGAAGGAAACCTCGGCGGGCGCGCACAGGTGCGGGGCGTGTCCGGGGTGTGGAAGGACCTCACCGACAACGTCAACTTCATGGCGGACAACCTGACCTCGCAGGTCCGCAACATCGCGCTGGTGTCGACCGCCGTGGCCCAGGGCGACCTCGGCAAGAAGATCACGGTCGAGGCGAAGGGCGAGATCCTGGAGCTGAAGTCGACGATCAACACGATGGTCGACCAGCTCTCCGCCTTCGCCGACGAAGTGACAAGGGTCGCCCGCGAGGTCGGCACGGAAGGAAACCTCGGCGGCCAGGCACAGGTCCGCGGCGTGTCCGGCGTCTGGAAGGACCTCACCGACAACGTCAACTTCATGGCCCTGAACCTGACGTCGCAGGTGCGGAACATCGCCCAGGTCACCACCGCCGTCGCGAACGGCGACCTGTCCAAGAAGATCACGGTCGACGCCCGCGGCGAGATCCTGGAACTGAAGGACACCGTCAACACGATGGTGGAGCAGCTGCGCGCCTTCGCCGACGAGGTGACCCGGGTGGCCCGCGAGGTCGGCACCGACGGGCGGCTCGGCGGCCGCGCCCAGGTGCTCGGCGTCTCCGGTGTCTGGCGGGACCTGACCGACAACGTCAACTACATGGCCGACAACCTGACGTCGCAGGTGCGGAACATCGCCCAGGTCGCCACCGCCGTGGCCCAGGGCGACCTCTCCAAGAAGATCGACGTGGACGCGCGCGGCGAGATCCTGGAGCTGAAGACCACCATCAACACGATGGTCGACACGCTGTCCTCGTTCTCCTCCGAGGTGACCCGGGTGGCCCGCGAGGTGGGCTCCGAGGGCCAGCTCGGCGGCCAGGCGAGGGTCGAGGGCGTGTACGGCACGTGGAAGCGCCTGACGACGAACGTGAACGAGCTCGCGTCCAACCTCACCACCCAGGTCCGCGCGATCGCCGAGGTGGCGTCCGCGGTGGCCCAGGGCGACATGTCCCGCTCCATCTCGGTGGAGACCCGTGGCGAGGTCGCCGAGCTGAAGGACAACATCAACCTGATGGTGGCCAACCTCCGCGAGACGACCCGGGCGAAGGACTGGCTGGAGTCGAATCTTGCTCGCCTCGCCGCCCTTATGCAGGGCCACCGCGACCTGATGGAAGTCGCCGACCTGATCCTGCGCGAGCTGACCCCGCTGGTGAACGCCCAGTACGGCGCCTTCTTCCTGGCCGACCCGGAGGCGGACGAGACATCACTGCGCACGGCCGTACCGACCAAGGGGCTGGCCTTCATCGCCGGGTACGGCTCGGCGCAGGGCGCGACCGTCGACACGGGCGGCATGCCGGTGCACGGTCTCGTACGGCAGGCCGCGCGGGAGAAGAAGCGGATCCTCGTCGAGGAGGCCCCGCCGGACTACATCAAGATCAACAGCGGTCTGGGCGAGGCGGCTCCGGCCAGCGTCGTCATCATCCCGATCCTCTTCGAGGACACGCTGCTCGGCGTCATCGAGCTCGCCTCCTTCTCCCGCTTCTCCGATGTCCACCTGGCGTTCTTCGACCAGTTCGTGAACACGATCGGCGTCGCGATCAACACCATCATCGCCAACTCCCGTACGGAGTCGCTGCTCGGCGAGTCCCAGCGGCTGGCCACCCAGCTCCAGGAGCGTTCGGACGAACTCCAGCGTCAGCAGGCCGAGTTGCAGCGCTCGAACGCCGAACTGGAGGAGAAGGCCGCACTCCTGGCGACGTCGTCGCAGTACAAGTCGGAGTTCCTGGCGAACATGTCGCACGAGCTGCGCACACCGCTGAACTCGCTGCTGATCCTGGCGCGGCTGCTCTCCGACAACCCGGACGGGCATCTCTCCGACCAGGAGGTGCAGTTCGCGGCGACGATCCATCGCTCGGGGTCCGATCTGCTCCAGCTGATCAACGACATCCTCGACCTGTCGAAGATCGAGGCCGGCCGGATGGACGTACGGCCGAAGAGGCTGCCGCTGATCAAGCTGCTCGACTACGTCCACGCCACGTTCCGGCCGCTCACGCTGGACCGAGGGCTGGCCTTCGAGGTGGCGGTCGGCGAGGACGTACCGCGCGAGATGTACTCGGACGAGCAGCGTCTCCAGCAGATCCTGCGCAACCTGCTGTCCAACGCGATCAAGTTCACCGCGTCCGGCAGCGTGGAGCTGCGCGTCACGCGCGTCAAGGACCCGGACCCCGGTTACCCGCACGACGGCAGCGACCACGTGATCGCCTTCTCGGTCACCGACACCGGTATCGGCATCTCGCCGGAGAAACTCCCGGTGATCTTCGAGGCGTTCCAGCAGGCCGACGGCACCACCAACCGCAAGTACGGCGGCACGGGGCTCGGTCTGTCCATCAGCCGCGAGATCGCCGGGCTGCTCGGCGGTCGCATCGTGGCCGAGAGCCAGCCGGGCAAGGGCTCCACCTTCACGCTGTACGTCCCCATCGTCAGCCCCGGGCACGCGGCGACGGGCCCCGCTCCCGAGGAGCGGACGGCGCCCGTGCCCGAGCAGCTGTCCACCGAGCCGTTCACCGGCCACGAAACGGACGACACCTGGCCCACGCCGACCAAGCTGGAGGAGTGGAAGACGGGCCGGGCGGGGCAAGTGCTGCCGGGGCGCCGGGTGTTGATCGTGGACGACGACATCCGCAACGTCTTCGCGCTCACGCACGTACTGGGCCGGGTCGGGATGCCCGTCCTGTACGCGGAGAACGGGCGTGAGGGCATCGAGACCCTGGAGCGCAATCCCGACGTCGAACTCGTCCTGATGGACATCATGATGCCGGAGATGGACGGTTACGAGACCATCGCCGTCATCCGCCGCACCCCGCGCTGGGCCGGCCTTCCCATCGTCGCCCTCACCGCCAAGGCGATGCCGGGCGACCGCGAGAAGTCCATCGCGCGCGGTGCCAACGACTACGTACCCAAGCCGGTGGACGTCGATCAGCTGCTGACCGTCGTCTGCGCGCTCCTGGACCCGCAGAGCGGCGACGCCGAGGGGGACGCCGCTGAGCGGGACCACTCCGCCGAGACCGTGGTTCCGGGAACGAGCACGTCAGGGGAGCCCGCTCTACCGCCGACGACCGAATGAGGCAGGCACCAATCACCATGAGCATCGAGGAAACGACCGACGACCGCGCCAGCATCCTCCTTGTGGACGACATGGAGGACAACCTGATCGCGCTCGAGGCCGTCCTGGGGTCCCTCAACGAGCCGCTTGTACGCGCCCGTTCGGGCGAAGAGGCGATGAAGGCGCTGCTTCGGCAGCGGTTCGCCGTCGTCCTGCTCGACATCCGCATGCCGGGTATGGACGGATTCGAAACCGCCGCCAACATCAAGCGGCTCGACCAGACCAAGGACGTCCCGATCATCTTCCTGACCGGCACGGACGCCGACGCGGGCTACGCCTTTCGCGGGTACGCCACCGGCGCCGCCGACTACCTCACCAAGCCGTTCGACCCGTGGGTTCTGCGCGCGAAGGTGACGGTTTTCCTGGACCTCCACCGCAAGAACCAGCAACTGGAGCGGATGCTGGCCCGCGAACAGGAACAGTTCGACGCGCTCGCGTGCCGTCTCAAGGAGATCGAGACCCATATGGCCGCCAGCAGCCTTCAGGACGTACTCGAACTCCGCCACCACGTCCAGCAGATGCAGCAGCTACTGCTGAAGATGCGACGGGCGCGGAACGTGTAGCCTCCGGCGGTTGAGCGGGGGCGTACCCCGACCGGCCCGCAGCCGCGCGCGTACCGAAGGGGACGGGACGGGGGTGTCCGCCCGCAGCGGATGGCGCGTCGACTCGCGTACCTCTACCAGCCGACCGATTCCGCGCCAGACCGAGGACGGATACCCCCGTCGCGGCCCCGCCCCCACAGCGAACCGGACGCGCCCCCGGTCAACCGCCGGAGGCAACGCGCGGCCCCGACCCCACATCGAACCTTGCGCACCCCCGGTCAACCGCCGGAGGCTTACGCCTCGCGGGTGCCCGCGTACATCTCCTCGATCAGGTGCTTGTACTCGCGTTCGACGACCGGGCGCTTCAGCTTGAGGCTGGGCGTCAGTTCGCCGTGTTCGATGTCGAGGTCACGAGGCAGGAGCTTGAACTTCTTGATGGTCTGCCAGCGCTGGAGGCCCTCGTTGAGCTCCTTGACGTAACCGTCGATGAGCTCGACCGTGGCGGGGTTCTCGACGACCTCGGCGTACGACGTGGCCGACAGGCCCTGCTCCTTGGCCCAGTCGAGGATCGACGGCTCGTCGAGGGCGATGAGGGCCGTGCAGAAGTTCCGGTCGGCGCCGTGGACGAGGATGTTGGAGACGTACGGGCAGACCGCCTTGAACTGGCCCTCGACCTCGGCCGGCGCGATGTACTTGCCGCCGGACGTTTTGATGAGGTCCTTCTTGCGGTCGGTGATGCGGAGGTAGCCGTCCGGGGACAGCTCGCCGATGTCGCCCGTGTGGAACCAGCCGTCCGACTCCAGGACTTCGGTGGTCTTCTCGGGCAGCCCGTGGTAGCCCTCCATGATGCCGGGGCCGCGCAGCAGGATCTCTCCGTCGTCCGCGATGCGCACCTCGGTGCCGGGCAGCGGCTTGCCGACCGTGCCCGTGCGGTACGCCTCACCCGGGTTCACGAAGGAGGCGGCGGACGACTCCGTCAGCCCGTACCCCTCCAGGATGTGCACACCTGCGCCCGCGAAGAAGTAGCCGATCTCCGGCGCGAGGGCCGCGCTTCCCGAGACGCAGGCGCGCAGCCGGCCGCCGAAGGCCTCGCGCAGCTTGGCGTACACGAGCGCGTCCGCGACCTTGTGCTTGGCCGCGAGCCCGAAGGGCACCGAGGCCGTACCGGTCCTGCGGAAGCTGTCCTGGCTGGCCTTCGCGTACTCGCGCGAGACCCCCGCGGCCCACTGGAAGATCTTGTACTTGGCCGGGCCACCGGCCCGGGCCTTGGCCGCGACCCCGTTGTAGACCTTCTCGAAGATGCGGGGCACCGCAGCCATGTACGTCGGCTGCACCACCGGCAGATTCTCGATGATCTTGTCCACCCGGCCGTCGACGGCGGTGACGTGCCCGACATCGATCTGCCCGGAGGTGAGCACCTTGCCGAAGACGTGCGCGAGCGGCAGCCACAGGTACTGCACGTCCTCGGCGCTGATCAGACCGGTCGCGGTGGTGGCCTTCGCCATGTACGACCAGTTGTCGTGCGGGAGGCGGACGCCCTTGGGGCGGCCCGTGGTGCCCGAGGTGTAGATCAGCGTGGCGAGCTGGTCGGAGGTGATCGCGCCGACCTTCTCCTTGATCAGGTCGGGGTTCTTCTCCAGGTGGGCGGCGCCGCGCTTCTCCAGCTCGGCGAGCGAGAGGATCCAGTCCTCCGAGACGTCCGCGCCGGCCGGGTCGATGACGACCACATGGGTCAGGCCGGGCAGTTCCGCCCGCTTCTCCCGGGCCTTGTCGAGCTGAGCCGCGTCCTCCGCGATCAGCACCCTGCTCTCGGAGTCGGAGAGGATGAAGGCCGACTCCTCGGCGTTCGTCTGCGGGTACACGGTCGTCGTCGCCGCACCCGCGCACATGATGCCGAGGTCGGCGAGGATCCACTCGACCCGGGTCGAGGAGGCGAGCGCGACGCGCTGCTCCGGCTGGACACCCAGTTCGATCAGGCCGGCCGCTATGGCGAAGACCCGCTCGGAGGCCTGAGACCAGCTCAGCGACTTCCAGTCGTCGGGGCCCTCGCCCGACGCGGGAGGCACCGGGTATCGGTAGGCCTCGGCGTCCGGTGTGGCCGCCACGCGCTCCAGGAAGAGCGCCGCCACGGACGGCGGACGGTTCTCGATCAGGGTTTGTGTGTCGCTCACGACATCCTCCGGCCCGCGACAGTGTGCGGCTGACTCATTGCTGCGGTTGTTTAACTCGCGAGTAACTAACGAGTGGTGATCAGAGTAGAGCGAGGTTGGCCGGTTCGTAAGGGGCGGCGGGCTGTCACTTCCTACCAATAGTCATACGCAGAGCAACCCTACGCATGCGTACGGGCCCGTCGCGCCACAACGCGACGAGCCCGCAGTCTGCCCGAGTTTCCAGGGGTAACGATGGCTTTCTTCCGGGAACGGCCCGGCTATTTCTTGCTCTTGCCGGAGCCCGCGGAGTCGTCGCTGGAGAGCACCGCGATGAACGCCTCTTGCGGAACCTCCACAGAGCCCACCATCTTCATCCGCTTCTTGCCCTCCTTCTGCTTCTCGAGCAGCTTCCGCTTACGGGAGATGTCACCGCCGTAGCACTTGGCGAGGACGTCCTTGCGGATGGCGCGGATGGTCTCGCGGGCGATGACCCGGGAGCCGATGGCCGCCTGGACGGGCACCTCGAAGGCCTGCCGCGGAATGAGCTCGCGCAGCCTGGCGACGAGCCGCACTCCGTAGGCGTACGCCTGGTCCTTGTGGGTGATCGCGGAGAACGCGTCGACCTTGTCGCCGTGCAGCAGGATGTCCACCTTGACGAGGCTGGAGGTCTGCTCGCCGGTGGGCTCGTAGTCGAGAGAGGCATAGCCGCGGGTCTTGGACTTCAGCTGGTCGAAGAAGTCGAAGACGATCTCGGCGAGCGGCAGCGTGTAGCGGATCTCGACGCGGTCCTCGGAGAGGTAGTCCATGCCGAGGAGGGTGCCGCGACGGCCCTGGCAGAGCTCCATGATCGAGCCGATGAACTCGCTCGGGGCGAGGAGCGTGGCGCGTACGACCGGCTCGTAGACCTCGTCGATCTTGCCCTCGGGGAACTCGCTCGGGTTGGTGACCGTGTGCTCGGTGCCGTCCTCCATCAGAACGCGGTAGACGACGTTCGGCGCGGTGGCGATGAGGTCGAGGCCGAACTCGCGCTCCAGCCGCTCACGGATCACGTCGAGGTGCAGCAGCCCGAGGAAGCCGACGCGGAAGCCGAAGCCGAGGGCGGCGGAGGTCTCCGGCTCGTAGACCAGCGCGGCGTCGTTGAGCTGCAGCTTGTCCAGGGCGTCGCGCAGCTCGGGGTAGTCCGAGCCGTCCAGCGGATAGAGCCCGGAGAAGACCATCGGCTTGGGGTCCTTGTACCCGCCGAGGGCTTGGGTCGCGCCCTTGTGCAGGGTGGTGATCGTGTCACCGACCTTGGACTGGCGGACGTCCTTCACACCGGTGATGAGGTAGCCGACCTCGCCGACACCGAGCCCGTCGGCGCCGAGCATCTCGGGCGAGTTGGTCCCGATCTCGAGCAGCTCGTGGGTCGCCCCGGTGGACATCATCCGAATCCGCTCGCGCCTGTTGAGCTGACCGTCGATGACACGTACGTAGGTGACGACGCCCCGGTAGGAGTCGTAGACCGAGTCGAAGATCATCGCGCGGGCCGGGGCGTCCTTGACACCGACCGGGGGCGGGACCTCGGCGACGACCTTGTCGAGCAGCGCCTCGACGCCCAGGCCGGTCTTGGCGGAGACGCGCAGTACGTCGTCCGGGTCGCAGCCGACGAGGTTCGCGAGTTCGAGCGCGAACTTCTCGGGCTGGGCTGCCGGGAGGTCGATCTTGTTGAGCACCGGGATGATGGTGAGGTCGTTCTCCATCGCCAGATACAGATTGGCGAGGGTCTGGGCCTCGATGCCCTGGGCGGCGTCGACGAGCAGGATCGTCCCCTCGCACGCGGCGAGCGACCGGGACACCTCATAGGTGAAGTCCACGTGTCCGGGGGTGTCGATCATGTTGAGGATGTGGGTACTGCCCTTGTCCTCGGTGGGGGCCCAGGGCAGCCGGACGGCCTGGGACTTGATCGTGATACCGCGCTCGCGCTCGATGTCCATGCGGTCGAGGTACTGAGCACGCATCTGCCGCTGCTCGACCACCCCGGTCAGCTGGAGCATCCGGTCGGCGAGCGTGGACTTGCCGTGGTCGATGTGCGCGATGATGCAGAAATTGCGGATCAGAGCCGGGTCGGTACGGCTCGGCTCGGGCACATTGTTAGGGGTCGCGGGCACGCAGGGTCCTGTCTCTTGAGGCGCCTGTCGCCTCGGGTCGGATCGATACGTAGGTTCCATGGTCCCACGGGTGGGACCGAGGCCGTGGTCGCCCCGGTTCGGCGGGTGGCCGTCGCCGGGTTTGGGGCGGTCGTGGGTGCGCTGGTAGCCTGGGCAGCTGTGTCTCATGCCCTCTCTTGCACGAGGCACACCCTCAAGAAATCACCGGTACGGGACCTGTCCGGCCCCGTGCCTGAACCTGAAAAGGCTCATTCGTGGCGAACATCAAGTCCCAGATCAAGCGGATCAAGACCAACGAGAAGGCCCGGCTGCGCAACAAGGCCGTCAAGTCTTCGCTGAAGACCGCGATCCGCAAGGCCCGTGAGGCCGCTGCCGCGGGTGACGTCGAGAAGGCCACCGCTGCCGCGCGCGAAGCCGCGCGCAAGCTCGACAAGGCCGCCTCGAGGGGCGTCATCCACAAGAACCAGGCCGCCAACAAGAAGTCGGCGCTTGCTTCCCAGGTCGCTTCCATCAAGGGCTGAACCTCTGCTGAGCGCGGAGGGCTGCCGCCCGGTCAACGCCGGGTTGTCGTCTGACGCTCACTTGATTTGATCGCCGGAAGGACCCGAGCGGGCCCTCTCTCTTCCGCTCCCGACCGGCCCCCCGGGACCCACGCGCGGCCTGCGTTCGCCACGCGGGCGTGGGACCCACCAGATCCACCCGAAGGCCCCGCCTTCCCGCCCTTCCCCGGGCAGGGGGCGGGGCCTTCGGTTTTGGTTCGAGATTCTTTTGGTCCGGGAGTCTTACCGCGTGTCCCCGCGCAGCGCACCGCGGGAGCGGGCCGCGCGGGCGATGGTGACGACCGCCTTCTCGAGGGCGTACTCGGGATCGTCGCCCCCGCCCTTGACCCCCGCGTCGGCTTCGGCCACCGCGCGGAGGGCGACCGCGACGCCGTCCGGGGTCCAGCCGCGCATCTGCTGCCGCACCCGGTCGATCTTCCACGGAGGCATACCGAGCTCACGGGCCAGGTCGGCGGGACGGCCCCCGCGCGCGGAGGAGAGCTTGCCGATGGCCCGCACGCCCTGCGCGAGCGCACTGGTGATCAACACCGGGGCGACACCGGTCGACAACGACCACCGCAGCGCCTCCAGCGCCTCGGCCGCCCGCCCCTCCACGGCACGGTCGGCGACGGTGAAGCTGGAGGCCTCGGCCCGGCCGGTGTAGTAGCGACCGACCACGGCCTCGTCGATCGTCCCCTCGACATCCGCGACCAGCTGCGTCACGGCGGAAGCCAGCTCTCTCAGATCACTCCCGATCGAGTCGACCAGCGCCTGGCACGCCTCGGGCGTGGCCGACCGCCCGAGCCTGCGGAACTCACCCCGCACGAACGCGAGTCGATCCGCCGGCTTCGTCATCTTGGGGCAGGCGACCTCCCGTGCCCCCGCCTTCCGCGCGGCATCGAGCAGGCCCTTGCCCTTGGCCGCGCCGGCGTGCAGCAAGACCAGCGTGATCTCTTCGGCGGGCGCCCCGAAGTACGCCTTCACGTCCTTGATCGTGTCGGCCGACAGATCCTGCGCGTTCCGCACGACCACGACCTTCCGCTCGGCGAAGAGCGAGGGACTCGTCAGCTCGGCGAGCGTGCCAGGCTGCAGCTGGTCCGACGTGAGGTCCCGTACATCCGTGTCCGCGTCGGCGGCCCGCGCGGCGGCCACCACCTCCTGCACGGCACGGTCGAGCAGCAGATCCTCCTGGCCCACGGCGATCGTGACGGGAGCGAGTACATCTGCGGTGTCTGCGGATTCAGTCTTCCTGGCCATCGCGTTCAAGCATCCCACGCACCACCGACAACGGCCCCGGCCTCGGGCCCGGCCCCGCGGCTACGGCTCCCCGTCCACACGGCTACGGCTCCTCGCGCCACCCGTCCCACTCGCCCGCGAACTCGTCCAGTTCCCCGGAGTCCAGCCGCCCCGCCGCGTCCCGCAGGACCACCAGCCACTGCGCGTCCTCGGCGTCGTCCTCACCGGCCAGGGCGTCCCGTATGAGCTGGGGCTCCTCGTCGATTCCGAACCGCTCCCCGAGTGCCTCCGCCGCCTCCTCCGCGGCATCGCGGTCGGGCAGCACCAGTACATGTCTCACATCGCTCACGGGGACATTTTCCGGTACGCGAACAGCACGTCAGCTCTTGGGGACGACCTGCACGTCCAGGGCGACCCGGATGCTGGGCCCGACCACCGCGATGCCCCGCGCGAGCATCGTTTGCCAGCTCACCGTGAAGTCGTCACGGCGCAACTCGGTGGTGGCCCGGCACGCCGCACGCACCTCGCCCTCCATGCCGTTGCCGATGCCGAGGTACTCGGTGTCGAGCGTGACGGTACGCGTCACACCGTGCAGCGACAGCGCCCCGGTGACCGCCCACCGATTGCCGCCCTTGTGCACGAAGCGGTCGCTGTAGAACTCCAGCGTCGGAAACCGGTCGACGTCCAGGAAGTCCGCGGACCGCAAATGGTCGTCTCGCATCTTCACGTTGGTGTCGATGGACGAGGCGTCGATCACCACGTGCATCGCCGTCCGGTCGACCTGCTCGGCAACCCGTATCACCCCCGCGAAGGTATTGAACCTGCCGTGCACCCGGGCCAGTCCGATGTGCCGCGCGGTGAACGCGATCGAGGAATGCGTCGGCTCGATCTCCCAGTCACCCGGTTCCGGAAGCGCGGGCGGCTCGGCGATCTGAAGCGTCACATCGCCGAGCGCGCTCAGTGCGCCCTCCCTCACCGCGGCGTTCGCCCGGTACGGCGTATATCCGTCCGCCGACACCGCGAGCCGGTACTCCCCCTCGGGGACCGTCGCCACGAACGACCCGAAGGGATCCGCGCCGCCACTGACCACCTTGCGGCCCATCGCGTCGCTGATCGCGAACTCCGCATGCGAAACCGGCTGGTTGACCGGATCCAGCACCCTGCAACTGAGCACCCCGGCACCGGTCGGCATCGGCACTCCGGCGAGACCCGTCCCCTGCATCCGGTTCCTACGGTTTCCCAGCCAGCGGCCCACCATGGAGACACACCTCGCGCGACGTGAAAGAAATAAGACATGTTGGCGAAGATGCATTCGACCACTGGTGCGGCTTTCGGAGCAACACGCGACCACATCACGGGAATCCAGCACATGCGCTGGATTACGCACATGTAGCCCGAATTAGCCGCTCCCCTTGCCCACTTCACCTGGGGAAAACGCTTTCACCACCGGGACGCGATCCAACACGATCCCGAACCTCTCCCGGTACGTCTCCAGCACCTTGTCGTCCGTGGCCAGATCTGACCCCTCTTTCACACCGTCGGCGCCGGTGACCGTGAACCTCCGCCCACTGAGCGTGATACGCCCGCCGTCCTCGGTGACCCGCGAGCACACCAGCGACCGTGTGAAATGCGACACAGGCGAGGTGGTATGCCACCACACGCCGCTCACGAAGTCCCCGAGCACCCGCGGCCGCATCTCCAGCCGGTACTGCGGTCTGCCGTCCCGCACGACATCCAGGTCCGCCCCCGAGGCGTCTCCACGCACACCCGCCGCATCCGCCGCGGCCTCGGCCACCCGGAACGTACCGGCCGGATCCACCTGCTCAGTCCTTTCCCCGAAGGCCAGCGGAAGGTGGCTGTTCGCCCCGAACCCGACATCGACCAGCCACTCGCCCCCGTCCACCGACCGCACCCGCAGCGCGAGATGGTCGTACGGAATCCCCAGCCGCTCCCCCTCCCCGTACACTCGCGCCGCGAGCAGCGTCACCTCGTAGCCCAGCTCCGCGAGGAGCGCTCCGAACGCCCCGTTCAGTTCGTAGCAGAAGCCACCTCTCCGGGCGTCCACCACCTTGTTCAGCAGCCGTTCCTCCTCCAGCACGATCTCTTCGCCCAAGTGGATCGACAGGTTCTCGAACGGCACGGTCCGCAGATGCCGCAGTTGCAGGTCACGGAGGACCTCGGCGGTGGGCCACGCGGGCCGCTCGGCCCCGATCCGGCGGAGATAGGCGTCTGCCTGTACATGGTCCATGGCCTCAGTCTCCCGCCACCCACAGACGATCGCCTCCTCCGGCGACGGCCATCGCTCCGTCCTCGTCCGTACGCAGCACGGTGGCGCCCCCGGCACGCAGCGCCGCCACCGTGCTCGGCGCCGGGTGCCCGTACGGGTTGTCCGCGCCGCACGAGATCAGCGCGAGGCGTGGTGCCGCCCGGCGTATCAGTTCGGGGTCCTGGTACGCCGACCCGTGGTGAGCGACCTTGAGGACGTCCACACCGCGCAGGCCGGCGCCGTCCGGGGATCTCAGCAGCGCCTGCTGGGCGGGGGGTTCGAGGTCGCCGAGCAGGAGCAGGCTCAGTCCGGCCGACCGTACGAGCAGGGTCACGCTCGCGTCGTTCGGTCCCTCGAGGGCCGGGACCGGGCGTGACGGGGGTACCTCCCTGCTCGAGCTCAGCCGAGAGCTTGAGGGAGGCCACAGCACCCGCCAGTCGAGCGCACCGGTACGCCGCCGCTGCCCCGCGACCGCCCGCGTCACCGGAATCCGCCGGGCCGCCGCCTGCCGACGCACGAACTCCGCCTGGCCCCAGGGCTCTTCGAAGCCCGTCGTCTCGATCGCCCCCACCGAACGCCCGCGCAGCACACCCGGCAGCCCCGTCACATGGTCCGCGTGGAAATGGGTCAGTACGACGAGGGGGATCCGGGTGACGCCGAGCGCACGAAGGCACCGGTCGATCAGGACCGGTTCGGGTCCCGCGTCGACCACCACCCCGGCGCCGTCGCCCGCCGCGAGCACCAGCGCGTCCCCCTGCCCCACATCGCACATCGCGAACCGCCAGCCCGGCGGCGGCCACCCCGTGATCACCCGCGTGAGAGGCGCCGGTTGCACCAGCACCAGCAGAAGCAGCACCGCGCAGGCACCGCTCAGCCACGGGTTCCGCAGGAGCCTCCGGCCCACGAGTACGACCACGACGGTCACACACGCGAGCAGCAGTGCGCCCGTCCAGCTGTCCGGCCAGTCCACTCCCGCGCCCGGCAGAGCGGCTCCGGTGCGGGCGATGTCCGCGATCCATCCCGCGGGCCAACTCGCACACCACGCCAGCGCCTTGGCGACCGGCATCGCCCACAACGCCGTGGCCAGCGTCGCGAAGCCCAGCACCGTGGCCGGCGCGACCGCGAACTCCGCCAGGAGATTGCACGGCACCGCCACGAGGCTCACCCGTGCCGAGAGGACGGCGACGACGGGCGCGCACACGGCCTGCGCGGCCCCCGCGGCGGCCAGCGCCTCGGCCGGGCGCGGAGGCACTCCGCGCCTCTGGAGCGCGGCGCTCCACCGCGGAGCCAGCGTGAGCAGCGCCCCGGTCGCGAGAACGGAGAGCAGGAAGCCGTAGCTCCGGGACAGCCAGGGGTCGTACAGCACCAGCAGCAGTACCGCCGTGGCCAGTGCGGGAATCAGCGATCTGCGGCGCCCCGTGGCGATGGCCAGCAGCGCGACCGCTCCACAGGCCGCGGCCCGCAGCACGCTCGGGTCCGGTCGGCACACGATGACGAAGCCGAGCGCGAGCGCGCCACCGAGCAGGGCGGTCGCCCGCAGCGGGATGCCGAGCCGAGGAGCGAGGCCACGTCGCTCGGCGTGCTGCGCACTGCCGGGCGGTCCGATGAGCAGGGCGAGCACGATCGTGAAGTTCGCCCCGCTGACCGCCAGAAGATGCGTGAGATCCGTCGCCTTGAATGCCTCGTCCAGCTCCGGCGTGATCCGTGAGGTGTCCCCGACCACCAGCCCCGGCAGCAACGCCCGCGCATCCGGTTCCAGCCCCTCGGTCGCCGCCCGCAGCCCCTCACGCAACTCCCCCGCGAACCGCTGCACCTCCGACGGCTCCCCCACCACCCGCGGCGGCCCGCTGCCCCGCACTCGCAACACGGCCGCGATCCGGCCACCGCCCCCCATCGCGGGCACGACCCGCGCCGTCACCCGCACCCTCGTGGAGGGCAGAAGAGCCGGCCAGGGCGAGCTCCCCGGCTTCCGGGCCGAAGGGGCGGTGTCTGGAGGCGCGCCCTTCGGATCGTGTGCCGTCCCTGAGCCCGCGTCCACGATCACCAGGACCGGTGTCCGCGTCGCCGTCACCGTTCCGTCCGGCTGCTCGATGCGCCGGACCTCCGCGTTGATCAGCAGGGCGGTCGGGGCGGCGTGGTCCCCGTCGATCCGGGGGCGGGTGAACCGTGGGTCCGAGGTGATCTCCACGTCGGCTGTCACCTCGGCGTACTGTCGCGCCAGCTCCGGGACGGGGCCACGGCGCAGATCCGCGCCGTGCAGCCCGCCGGAGGCAGCCGCCGCCGCGACGCACAGCAGCATGGCGGCGACGGAGGCCTTCGGCCAGGTCCGCCACAGCGCGCGCCGCCCGCCGTCGCGCCGCCCCT
>NZ_VBZC01000092.1:0-28845 GCF_005786655.1 Streptomyces montanus | reverse complement strand
CGCTCGCCGCGCCGCAGCCAGGCGGCCGCGAGCAGGCCGACGCCGATGTGCGCGCCGAGCAGCAGCCAGGCGGCGGCCGGGTCGGCCTGGGCGAGGAGGTCGGCGGCCCGGTGGCCGTCGCCGGCCCACCCGCCGCCCGACCACCGCCCCTCACTGAGGCGCTGCGCGCCGCCCCCACTGAATCGGGCCAGCGGCGTGCCGACCTCGCCGCTGCCGCACAGGACGTCGAAGCCGACCGAGCGCAGCGGGCCCGCGACCGGGCCGCCCGCCCTGCCGTAGCAGGCGTGCTGGCCCGTGGTGAACAGCGTGTCGGCGGCCAGCTCCAGCGGGATCAGCAGGCCCGCGATCCGCCCGAAGCCGCGCTCGCGGCCCGCCAGCGCGTACGCGATGACGAAGACGGCGGCAGCGATCGCGGCCACGGTGGTGAGCGGCAGTGGAACGCGGGACAGCAGCACGTGCGACGCGACGGAGAGCGTCACGACGACTGCCGTGAACAGCGCTGCCCGTACGGCTCTCAGCTGGGTCCCGGATATGTCCATAGCGGTGGAGAGTGTGTCACGTAGTCCCGTAAAGGGCCCTTAAAAGGTCTCTGTGAGTCGGTGGGCGGCTACAGACCCGGGATCCGTCCGTTGCGGAACAGGTCCACGAAGATCTGGTGGTCGGCACGCGCGCGTGCCCCGTACTCGTGGGCGAAGTCCACCAGCAGGTCCCCGAAGCCGGACTCGTCCGCCGCGATCGCCGCGTCGATGGCCCGCTCGGTGGAGAACGGCACGAGCTCGGAGTGTCCGCTCTCGTCGTCCGCCGCAGCGTGCATGGTGGCCGTGGCCCGGCCCAGGTCGGCGACGACCGCCGCGATCTCCTCCGGGTCGTCGATGTCGCCCCAGTCCAGGTCCACCGCGTACGGCGACACCTCGGCGACCAGCTGGCCCGCGCCGTCCAGCTCGGTCCAGCCGAGCCACGGGTCGGCGTGCGCCTGGAGAGCCCGCTGTGAGATCACCGTGCGGTGGCCCTCGTGCTGGAAGTACTCGCGGATCGCCGGGTCCGTGATGTGCCGTGAGACGGCGGGGGTCTGGGCCTGCTTGATGTAGATCACGACGTCGTTCTCCAGGGCGTCGGTGGCGCCCTCCAGGAGGATGTTGTACGACGGCAGGCCGGCCGAGCCGATGCCGATGCCGCGGCGGCCCACGACGTCCTTCACGCGGTACGAGTCCGGGCGGGCCAGGGACGACTCAGGCAGCGTCTCCAGGTAGCCGTCGAAGGCCGCGAGCACCTTGTAGCGCGTGGCCGCGTCGAGCTCGATGGAGCCGCCGCCCGGCGCGAAGCGGCGCTCGAAGTCGCGGATCTCGGTCATCGTCTCCAGCAGCCCGAAGCGGGTCAGCGAGCGTGCGTCACGCAGCGCGTCCAGGAGCGGGCCCTGAGCCGTGTCCAGCGTGAAGGGCGGCACCTCGTCACTCTTGGCGCCCGTCGCGAGCGCGTGGATCCGGTCGCGGTACGCGGCCGCGTAGATCCGCACCAGCTCGGTGATCTGCTCGTCGCTGAGCGCCTTCGCGTAACCGATCAGCGCCACGGAGGCCGCGAGGCGCTTGAGGTCCCAGGTGAAGGGGCCCACATACGCCTCGTCGAAGTCGTTCACGTTGAAGATCAGGCGGCCCTGGGCGTCCATGTACGTGCCGAAGTTCTCGGCGTGCAGGTCGCCGTGGACCCACACCCGTGAGGTGCGCTCGTCCAGGTACGGTCCGCCGCGCTTCTCCTCCTCCAGGTCGTGGTAGAAGAGGCACGCCGTGCCCCGGTAGAAGGCGAACGCCGAGGCGGCCATCTTCCGGAACTTCACGCGGAACGCGGCCGGGTCGGCGGCGAGCAGCTCGCCGAAGGCGGTGTCGAAGACGGCGAGAATCTGTTCGCCGCGTTGCTCGGCGTTGAGCTGCGGATCCGACATCGCTGGGTGCCTCCAGGTGCAGGTGACGCATGACAAATGGGACGGCTTTCGACCCGTCCCCTTCCAACGGATGACGGTACGCCCTAGTGCCCGTCTCCCTCATGGGAACGTACGTGGGGGAGCCCTCGGATTGTCAGTGCCGAGGCATAGACTTCGACGTTGTCCACCAAACTGTCCGCAAGCCGTCGCCACTTGTATTCCTGGAGGCCGAAGCCGTGTCAAAGCCGCCGTTCACGCACTTGCACGTTCACACCCAGTACTCGCTGCTGGACGGTGCCGCGCGGCTGAAGGACATGTTCGAGGCCTGCAACGAGATGGGCATGACGCACATCGCCATGTCCGACCACGGCAACCTGCACGGGGCGTACGACTTCTTCCACTCGGCGCAGAAGGCCGGGGTGACGCCGATCATCGGGATCGAGGCGTATGTGGCGCCGGAGTCGCGGCGCAACAAGCGGAAGATCCAGTGGGGGCAGCCGCACCAGAAGCGGGACGACGTGTCCGGCTCGGGTGGCTACACGCACAAGACGATCTGGGCGGCGAACAGGACCGGTCTGCACAATCTGTTCCGGCTGTCGTCGGACGCGTACGCGGAGGGCTGGCTGCAGAAGTGGCCGCGTATGGACAAGGAGACCATCGCCCAGTGGTCGGAGGGGCTGATCGCCTCCACGGGTTGTCCGTCGGGTGAGTTGCAGACCCGGCTGCGGCTGGGGCAGTTCGACGAGGCGCTGAAGGCGGCGGCGGAGTACCAGGACATCTTCGGCAAGGACCGGTACTTCCTGGAGTTGATGGACCACGGCATCGAGATCGAGCGGCGGGTGCGTGACGGCCTGCTGGAGATCGGCAGGAAGCTGGGCATTCCGCCGCTGGTGACCAATGACTCGCACTACACGTACGCGCACGAGGCGACCGCGCATGATGCGCTGCTGTGCATCCAGACCGGCAAGAACCTCTCCGATCCGGACCGGTTCCGTTTCGACGGCGGCGGCTATTACCTGAAGTCGACGGACGAGATGTATGCCATCGACTCCTCGGAGGCTTGGCAGCAGGGCTGCGCGAACACGCTGCTGGTGGCCGAACAGGTCGACACGACCGGCATGTTCGAGTCGAAGAACCTGATGCCGAAGTTCGACATCCCGGAGGGGTTCACCGAGGTCACCTGGTTCCAGGAGGAGGTTCGCCGCGGCATGGAGCGCCGCTTCCCCGGCGGCGTCCCCGAGGACCGCCAGAAGCAGGTCGAGTACGAGATGGACGTCATCATCCAGATGGGGTTCCCGGGGTACTTCCTCGTCGTCGCCGACTTCATCATGTGGGCCAAGGAGCAGGGCATCGCGGTCGGCCCCGGCCGAGGCTCCGCGGCCGGCTCGATCGTCGCGTACGCCATGGGCATCACCGACCTCGACCCGATTCCGCACGGTCTGATCTTCGAGCGGTTCCTCAACCCCGAGCGCGTCTCCATGCCGGATGTCGACATCGACTTCGACGAGCGCCGGCGCGTCGAGGTGATCAGGTACGTGACGGAGAAGTACGGCGCCGACAAGGTCGCCATGATCGGCACGTACGGCAAGATCAAGGCGAAGAACGCGATCAAGGACTCCGCGCGGGTGCTGGGCTATCCGTACGCGATGGGCGACCGGCTCACCAAGGCCATGCCCGCCGACGTCCTCGGCAAGGGCATCGACCTGAACGGCATCACGGACTCCTCGCATCCGCGGTACAGCGAGGCGGGCGAGATCCGCGGGATGTACGAGAACGAGCCGGACGTGAAGAAGGTCATCGACACCGCCAAGGGTGTCGAGGGCCTGGTCCGGCAGATGGGTGTGCACGCGGCCGGCGTGATCATGTCCAGCGAGACCATCACCGACCACGTCCCGGTCTGGGTCAGGCACACCGACGGCGTGACCATCACACAGTGGGACTACCCCAGCTGTGAGTCGCTGGGCCTGCTGAAGATGGACTTCCTGGGCCTGCGCAACCTGACGATCATGGACGACGCCGTCAAGATGGTGAAGTCCAACAAGGGCCACGACATCGACCTGTTGAGCCTTCCGCTCGACGACCCGAAGACCTTCGAACTCCTCCAGCGCGGCGACACCCTCGGTGTCTTCCAGTTCGACGGCGGCCCCATGCGTTCCCTGCTGCGTCTGATGAAGCCGGACAACTTCGAAGACATCTCCGCCGTCTCGGCCCTCTACCGTCCCGGCCCGATGGGCATGGACTCGCACACCAACTACGCGCTGCGCAAGAACGGCCAGCAGGAGATCACGCCCATCCACAAGGAGCTCGAAGAGCCCCTCAGGGAGGTCCTGGACGTCACCCACGGCCTGATCGTCTATCAGGAGCAGGTGCAGAAGGCCGCCCAGATCATCGCCGGCTACTCGCTCGGCGAAGCCGACATCCTCCGCCGCGTCATGGGCAAGAAGAAGCCCGAGGAGCTGGCGAAGAACTTCGTCCTCTTCCAGGAGGGCGCGCGGAAGAAGGGCTACAGCGACGAGGCGATCCAGGCCCTGTGGGACGTGCTGGTCCCGTTCGCCGGCTACGCGTTCAACAAGGCCCACTCGGCCGCGTACGGGCTGGTGTCGTACTGGACGGCGTATCTGAAGGCGAACCACCCGGCCGAGTACATGGCCGCGCTGCTCACCTCGGTCAAGGACGACAAGGACAAGTCGGCCGTCTATCTGAACGAGTGCCGCCGCATGGGCATCAGGGTGCTGCCGCCGGACGTCAACGAGTCGATGTCCAACTTCGCCGCACAGGGCGACGACGTGATCCTCTTCGGACTGTCCGCGGTCCGCAACGTCGGCACCAACGTCGTCGAAGCGATCATCCGCTGCCGCAAGGCCAAGGGAAAGTACGCCTCCTTCCCCGACTACCTCGACAAGGTCGAAGCGGTCGTCTGCAACAAGCGCACCACGGAATCCCTCATCAAAGCCGGTGCGTTCGACACCATGGGCCACACCCGCAAGGGGCTCACCGCCCAGTACGAGCCGATGATCGACAACGTGGTCCAGGTCAAACGCAAGGAAGCCGAGGGCCAGTTCGACCTCTTCGGCGGCATGGGCGAGGACACCGCCGACGAACCCGGCTTCGGCCTCGACGTCACCTTCACCGACGACGAATGGGACAAGACCTACCTCCTCGCCCAGGAACGCGAGATGCTCGGCCTGTACGTCTCCGACCACCCCCTCTTCGGCCTGGAACACGTCCTGTCCGACAAGGCCGACGCGGGCATCGCCCAGCTCACCGGCGGTGACTTCGGCGACGGCGCGGTCGTCACCATCGGCGGCATCATCTCCGGCCTGCAACGCAAGATGACCAAACAGGGCAACGCCTGGGCGATCGCCACCGTCGAAGACCTCGCCGGCTCCATCGAGTGCATGTTCTTCCCCGCCACCTATCAGCTGGTCTCCACCCAACTCGTCGAAGACGCCGTCGTGTTCGTCAAGGGCCGCCTCGACAAACGCGAGGACGTCCCCCGCCTCGTCGCCATGGAACTCCAGGTACCGGATCTGTCGAACGCGGGCACCAACGCGCCCGTGATCCTGACGATCCCGGCGCTGAAGGTCACGCCGCCCATGGTCAGCCGGCTCGGCGAGATCCTCAGTCACCACAAGGGCGAGAGCGAGGTGCGCATCAAGCTGCAGGGCCCGCGCAAGACCACGGTGTTGCGGCTCGACCGGCACCGGGTGAAGCCGGACGCCTCCCTCTACGGTGATCTGAAGGTGCTGCTCGGGCCGTCCTGTCTCGCGGGCTGAACCGGCGGTCGACCACAGGAGGGGCGCATCCATGGCGGATGCGCCCCTCGTCGTGTGCCTGGGCCTACCGTCCGCTGCCCCGGCTTCAGTTGTGGCCGAAGCGTTTCTGGCGCTTACGGGCGGTATCGGTGGGGCCGTCCTGAGTCAGGGCCTGTATCGCCTGTTGAGCCTCGGGCGATGCGCCGCGTGACTGCTCCTGCGCCTGCTCGGGCTGCGAGGAGGGGTTCTGCCGGCCGCTCTGCTTGCGGTTCTTGTTCTTGGCCATGGTGATCTGCCTCCTGTGGGTTACCTGGGGGTCAGGGCCGGGACCAGACTCACATATGCATATAGAGCACGCATTTCGGAGAATTACCGTGCGTAATAAGGCTCGTCGGAGAGCGAACCTCCGATACGCCACGCCGAAGATCGAGTTCCGGCCGTTAACCTCCGCGCCGTCGGGCAGACTCGAAGGAAGCCCGAAGCAAACTTCCCGGGAAAGAGGGTGGATCGCGTGGACCGCTGCATCGTCCTGGTGGACGCCGGGTATCTGCTCGGTGCTGCCGCCAGTCTCCTTGCCGGGGAGCCTTCGAGGTCCCGGATCACCGTCGATCACGCGGCCCTGATCCAGGGATTGCGCGAGCGGGCCGAGTCCGACACGGAGCGGCCCCTGTTGCGCATCTACTGGTTCGACGGCGCCCCCGACCGTGTGCCGCAGCCCGAGCACCGCAGGCTGCGCGTGATGCCGCGGGTGACCGTACGCCTGGGTGCGCTGACCCGCAGTGACGGACGGTGGGCGCAGAAGGGTGTGGACGCCGCCATGCACGCCGAGCTCACCGAGCTGGCGCGCAACCGTGCCTGCTCCGACGTGGTGCTGGTGACCGGTGACGGAGATCTGCTGCCGGGCATGATGGCCGCCAAGGAGCACGGCGTCGCCGTACATCTGTGGGCCGTGCAGGCCGCCGACGGCGACTACAACCAGTCCGAGGACCTGGTCGCGGAGGCCGACGAGCGCCGCGTTTTGGACCGGGCCTGGATCACCAAGGCCGTCCAGGCCAAGGATCTCGGCGGGACCTGCGCCCCGCCGCCCGCGCCGCGGCCCGAGATCGCCGCGATCCTCTCCGCACCGCTGCCCGAGTCCGCGATGCCCTCCCGGGGCGAGCGGAACGCGCGGGAGCCGGAGCACGCACAGGCTGCGGCGAGCGGGAACGGCACGGAGGAGCGGGTGCCGGCCGCGAAGGGTGTGCCGACGCCGAAGGACCTGGCGGCGCTGCGCGGGCCCGGTACGCAGGCAGCTCAGCACCCCGCTCAGCACCCCGCCAACGCGACGTTGCGCTGGTCGTCCGACAAGGGGTGGGTGGACCGGCCCGGGGTCGCCGGGGAGTCCGCGGAGGCCGCGTCCCTGCCCACGCTCGCGCAGCTCACGACGGCCGAGCAGCGGTGGGCCGACCGTGAGGAGGACATCACGACGGTGGGCGGCGACCCGTACGAGGTCGGACAGGTGTTCGCTCGGCGGTGGATGGGGCGGCTGTCGGACCAGGCCCACCTGCAGAAGCTCTCGACGATGTATCCGCGGGTGCCGCACCGTATCGACGGCGAGCTGTTGCGGTACGCGGCCCGGTTCGGGCTCCTCGCACACAAGGACGACCAGATCGATGAGCACGATCGGTATGCGATCCGGGCCGGGTTCTGGCGGGAGATCGATGTACGGACCGCCGCCGAGCACGCTCCCGCGGGTGAGTGAATTCGTCCTGGCGGCACGTCCGGGCACGCGTTCCGTGGTTACTCGCCGTTTCCACGGATATGCACCTCTGTTCCGCCCCGAGCGTGGGTCCCCGTCGAGGACCCCGTAGTCTCGTTCCTCGTGAGTACGCGCACCGCACAAGCAGCCCGCAAAGGGCACGGTGGGGATGTCGTGTGCGCGGTGCGGGATCTGACCAAGACCTATCCGGCCGTGCGCGGGCGGCGCGGGGCACCCGGGACACCCGAGGTGCGGGCCACACACGGCGTGCGGCTCGACATCCGGCGCGGAGAGGTCTTCGGGCTGCTCGGGCCGAACGGCGCCGGGAAGTCCACCCTCGTACGGCAGCTGACCGGCCTGATGCGCCCCGACCGCGGCAGCGTCGAGATCCTCGGGCACGACATCGTGCGCCATCCCGAGCGGGCGGCGCGGATCCTCGCGTACCTCGGCCAGGAGTCCACCGCGCTCGACGAGCTGACGGTCTCGCTCGCCACGGAGACCACCGGGCGGCTGCGCGGGCTCGATGTGCGCAGCGCGCGGGCCGAGCGGGACGCGGTGCTCGAAGAGCTGGGCCTCACCTCCCTCGCCTCGCGCCCGCTGAGGAAGCTGTCCGGCGGACAGCGGAGGCTCGCCTGCTTCGCGGCGACGCTCGTGGGGGAGCGGCCGCTGCTGGTCCTCGACGAGCCGACCACCGGCATGGACCCGGTCGCCCGCCGGGCCGTCTGGGGCGCGGTCGACCGGCGGCGGGCCGAGCGCGGCACGACGGTCCTCCTGGTCACCCACAACGTCATCGAGGCCGAGACGGTCCTCGACCGCGTGGCCGTGCTCGACCAGGGCCGCGTCATCGCCTGCGACACCCCGGCCGGGCTGAAGGAGAAGGTCGCGGGCGAAGTGCGGGTCGAGCTCGTCTGGCGCGAGCACGCACCCCTCGACATCCCCGAGGTCGCCGCCCTGCGCGACCGCGCCGTCGAGTCCGGCCGCCGCTGGGCACTGCGCCTCGCCCCGGAGGAGGCCCGCGCGGCCGTCGCCGCCGTCACCGGCGGCGCCGCCTTCTCGGCCCTGGACGACTTCACACTCGCCACGCCGAGCCTCGAAGACGTGTACCTGGCGCTGGGCGGGAGCGCCGGCAACGTACGAGGGCTGGTGAAGGCATGAGTGGGTGAAGGCGTGAGTGTTCGGGCTTTCGTGGCCGTACGGAACAGGACGACAGCAGAAGCGAACAGGAGCCGCTCGACGTGAGTGTCGTACCCGCCGAGGTCCTGCCGGGCGGCGCCCTCGCCGTCGAGGACGCCGCCGCGGAAGGAGCCGCCGTGCTCGGACCGCGTGCGCGACTGTGGCCGGCGCTGGCCGCCGTCTACCGGGCGCAGCTGTCCCGGGCCCGGGTCGCGCGGATCCCGCTGCTGTTCGTGGCCACCTTCCAGTCCATCGGGATCATGGTCCTGATGCGTGGGGTGGTGGACGGCGGGGGCGAGGCGCGGTCCGTGGTGGCAGGCTCGTCGGTGCTCGTCGTCGCGTTCGTCGCGCTGAACCTGCTCGCCCAGTACTTCGGGGAGCTGCGCGCCAACGGGGGGCTCGACCACTATGCGACGTTGCCGGTGCCGCCCGCCGCCGTCGTGCTGGGCGCGGCGGCGGCGTACGCCTCCTTCACCGTGCCCGGGACCCTGGTCACCGCCGTGGTCGGCTGTGTGCTCTTCCAGCTGCCGCTGGCGCATCTGTGGATCCTCGCCGCGGTGATCCCGCTCGCCGGCGCGGCGCTCGCGGGGCTCGGCGCGGCCCTCGGGCTGCTCGCGCCGCGGCCCGAACTCGCCACGCTGCTCGGGCAGCTGGGCATGTCGGCGGCGTTGCTGCTCGGGGTGCTGCCGCCGGACCGGCTGCCGACGGTCCTCCAGTACGCGCGTGACCTGCTGCCGTCCACGTACGGCGTCGAAGCCTTCGGGCTGACCTTCGGGGCGAGCCCCGACTGGGGTGTCGTCGTGCTCGACCTCGCCGTGTGCGCGGGCGTCGGGGTCGCCTCGCTGGCCGTCGCGACCTGGGCGTATCGCCGGGCTGCCGTCCGGTGACGCGATTGCCGGGAGAGCCTGGCACGATGTGAGGGTGACCGCACCGCTGACTCCGCCTCCACCGCCGCACAACCAGTCTCCGCACGAGCAGCCTGGGCACGCGCAGTCCGCGCACCAGCAGTCCGGGCACCACGCCTGGCAGGCGCCGCCCGTCGCCGGTGTGGGCGGACCCGTCGGACCCGTCGGACATCAGCAGGAGGACGGCCCCGGGATGAAGACCGAAGTGCGGGAGGCCGCCGTCATCACGATCGCGATGACGATCACAGGGCTGGTTCTCGGCGTCCTGTGGTGGTGGCTGGCTCCTGAGGTGCCGCTGGTCTCGGATGCCTCCGCGGTCTATCTCAAGGACACGGAGGGGGAGCAGGCCATCGGGGTGGACGGGACGTTCACCCTGCTCGCGCTCGGATTCGGCCTGGTCAGCGCGCTGATCGTGTTCCTGATACGGCGACGTGGGGGAGTCCCTGTCGTTGTCGCGCTCACGCTCGGCGGGGTGCTCGGCTCGCTGGTCGCCTGGCGGCTCGGGGTCTGGCTCGGGCCCACGCAGGACGTGGCGGCACACGCCAAGGAAGTGGGCAAGGGCGTCACGTTCGCGGCGCCGCTGGAGCTCGGGGCCAAGGGGGCGTTGCTGGCCTGGTCCGTTGCGGCGCTGCTGGTGCATCTTGGGCTGACGGCGTTGTTCGGGCCGCGGGATCCTGATCCGTACCAGCAGAACCTGTACGACGGGCCTCCGGCGTAGGACGGAAGCCGACGGGGGGTGGGCCACGGGGGATTTCGCCCCCGCCGCCCCTACCCATTCCCATCCCCTGGGGCTCCGCCCCAGCCCCCGTTCCTCTGGGGCTTCGCCCCGGCCTCCGTTCCTCTGGGGCTTCGCCCCGGCCCCCGTTCCCCTGGGGCTTCGCCCCGGCCCCCGTTCCCCGGGGCCTCTGCCCAGCCCCTGGTCCTGGGGCCTCCGCCCCAGACCCGTCTGGGGCGGCCCCGGGTCCCGTCCGGGGTGTTGCCTCAGGCCCCCGTCCGCGGGTTCTGGCCCAGGCCCTGTCCCAGACTCCGTCCGGGGGTTGTTGCCTCAGGTCCCGTCGGGGGGTGCCTCAGTCCCTGTCCGGGGGTTCTGGCCCAGGCCCCGTTCCGGTGAAGCTGCCCCAGATCCCGTCCGGAGGCGCTGCCCGAGATCCCGTCCGGAGGCGCTGCCCCAGGCCCCGCCCGGGGGCTTTGCCCCAGAAGCCCCCGGCTCCTCGAACGCCCGAGAGGTCGAGAGGTCGAGAGTCGGAGTCATGCGCGGGCGATCGGGGCCGATACCGCTTCCGTGAGCTTGGTCAGGTCGTTGGGGGACAGTTCGACTTCGAGGCCGCGGCGGCCCGCCGAGACGCAGATCGTGGGGTGGGCCGAGGCGGAGGAGTCGAGTACCGTGCGCAGCTTCTTGCGTTGGCCGAGGGGGGAGATGCCGCCGCGGACGTACCCTGTCGTGCGTTCCGCGGCCGCCGGGTCGGCCATCGCGGCGCGTTTGCCGCCCACCGCGGCCGCCAGGGCCTTCAGGTCGAGTGAACCCGCCACGGGGACGACGGCCACCGTGAGTTCGCCGTCGACGTCCGCGACCAGGGTCTTGAAGACCCGATCGGGTGACACGCCCGTCGCCTCGGCCGCCTCCTCCCCGTACGACGGGTGAGAGGGGTCGTGCTCGTAGGCGTGGACCGTGTACGGGACCCCGGCCGCGGTGAGCGCCACCGTCGCGGGTGTGCCTCCCGGCTGCTGCTGTTTCTTCGATTTCTTCGCCATCAGCCTTCTCGCGTGCCTCGGTCGTGCGTCGCGTCAGTTCAGACTTGTCGGGCCGCGCGTCAGGTCCGACGCGGGCAGTGACGGCAGATTACGGATGATCGCGGTCTCCGTGCGCAGCAATTTCAGCTCCTCGCGCAGCCGCGACGCCGTGTCCGGCGCCTGGAGCAGGCTCTGTTTCGCCGGGACGTCCAGCATCGCCGCGGCCGCGACCAGGTACGAGACGACGGCCGGCTCGTCCGGCAGCTCGGTCCCGGTCGACAGGGACCGCTCGCGGGCCCCGGCCAGCCGCTTCTGGTACTGCCGGAAGGCCCGCAGCACCCCTTCGGCCAGCGCCCCCGCCTCGTCGCCCGGATCCTCCTCCAGCTCCTCCAGCTCGGCCGTCAGAAACGCGCCGGACGCGTCGACCGAGAGCAGCCGTACCCGGGTCGTCCCGGTGGCCAGCACCTCGAAGCTGCCGTCGGCCCGCTCCCGGATGGTCGCCGCGTCGGCGATGCAGCCCACCTCGTGGAAGGCCTTCACCGGCTCGTCGCCGAAGCCGGCCGCGGGCCCGCGCTCGGGCACGGCCGTCTGGTCCGGCATGCCGGGTGCGCTCGGCGCGACCTCGTGACCGTCGCGGATGGCGACGACGGCGAACCGGCGCGGCTCGTCCTCGGGAGACTTCAGCAACTCGCGCATTATCGCGCGGTAGCGCTCCTCGAAAATGTTCAAAGGCAGCACGAGGCCAGGGAACAGGACGGAGTTCAGGGGAAAGAGCGGGAGCCGGACGGTGGTCACGACGCAGAAGCCTAATGGTCGCCGGGCGGGCGGGTCAGCCGCGCTCACTCCGTGGATACGGGCGCTGCCCGCTGGGTGACTCCCGCGGTGGCGCCGACCGGGGCTTCGACGGCCGGCGCGAGAGCCCCAGAGGCATGGTCGCGGCCACTTCGAGCCGTATCCCGTCGCGCATTTCCAGGAACTGCCCGAGCGGGTCGTCCGAGATCCGGTCCCAGGGGAACGAGGTGGCGTGCGGACCGATCCAGCGCAGCTGTTCCAGCGCGTCCTGCCAGCGTTCGAGTCTGATCAGCACATACGTGAGCAGATTGCGGACCTGCGCGGGCCAGGGGTCGCCGGCCGCGTACTGGGCCGACACGGCGATCGCCAGGTCGGCCGCCGCGTCGAGGCGCCCCCGCGGCACCCCGCTCTCACCGCCCCCGATCAGATACGCGAAGGCCGCGCGGACCGGCAGCGCCTGGATGAGGGAGCCGGGCAGCGTGTCCTGCGCGGCCTCTTCGGCGAAGTCGAAGCACTCGTGGTGCGAGCCGTACCAGGCGGCGGACAGGTACTGCAGGGCGGCCACATGGCAGCCGTAGTGGTGCGAGGAGCGGCGTACGGCCTCGGCCCACAGCTGCTCGAACTCGGTGTGCGTCGCGTTGGTGCCCCGGGCGTGGTCCAGCGCGACGCGCCACGGCACCGGGTCGCGCGGGTCGCCCTCGGCGGCCGTGGTGATCAACGGCGCGACCTGGCGCAGCAGTTCGGCGCGTGCCGGTGAGTCCCAGCCCCGGCACACCTCCAGCTCGGCCTTGACCAGAAGCGCGTCCGGGTCGTGCGGGGCCGCGGACCGCCAGTGCTCGAACCACTCCGGTCGGGAGCGCGCGAAGGCGGCGAGGCGCGTCACGTACCGGTCGCGGTTCTCCCACTCCGCGGACTCCCGGGTGGCGGCGAGTAATTTGGCCGCGAGGCCGTAATCGCCCCGGCCCGCGGCGACCAGCGCCGGCGCGAGCCGCTCGTCCGGGGCGTCGAGCAGCACCTCGTCGTCGGTGGGCAGACCGGCGGCGAGACGTGAGGAGTTCCGTGCCATCCGGGCGGTACGGATGAACGCGCGCAGCAGTGCCATGGTGAGGCCCATTGAAAGCCGCAGGTCGGACGTGTACCAGAGGTGAGGGGTGACGGGTTTGTAACCGTCGCTTGGTTGTGTGGGGAACGGTCAAGTCCGGGTAAAAGGTAGCGGTTCACGGGAGGTTGAGGCGTCAACCCCGGCGCAGCAGTCGCGACGCCCCCGCCGCCACCGTCGTCGCCAGGATCCAGCCCAGCAGGATCACGGCCGCCGACGCCCACTGCCAGCCGCCCTGAAGCCTCCACCGGCCGGCCTGGCCCAGGTCGATGACGGGGATGAGGAGGTCGAGGGCGAACAGGGAGGCGTTCCACTCAGGGCTCTCACCGGGCTTCACCGGGGGGTGGTCGGCGTGCGAGAAGGCCACCGAGCTGGCCGCCCACAGGACCGCCATCCAGACGGCGGCCCGCCCCGGCCGGTATCCGTAGGCGACCGTCCAGTCCTGCACGTACCCCCAGAACCTGGCCGCGGGTGGCAGGAACTCGCGACGGTGGCGCTGTTTGGCGAGCAGCACCTCGCGCGCGTCCTCGTCCTCGCCGCCGCTGCGCAGCACGGTCGCCAGACGCTCGTACGGCTCCGGGTTGTACTCCGGTGTCGCCGCGGCCACCCACTCCAGGCGGCGGGTCAGCGGGAACGGGCCGCGCGGCACCAGACTCTCGTACTGGAAGCCGTCCATGCGGAACTGGCCCGCACCCGGCCAACTCGCCGCCTTGTCGACCAGAGTGACGATGCGGGCACCGGACAGCACGATCCGCCCGCGCTGCGGCCGCTCCCCGAGGAAGCGCAGCTCGGGTGTCTGGAGGCGGCGCAGCGAGATCTCCTGCTCGTTCGCGAGTGTGAAGCGGGCCTGGTCGAAGTCCACCGCGTCCCCGAACCGCCCGTCGTCGAGCCGGATCCCGCCGTCGGACTCGAACCGCTGCACCCGCGTGCCGCGCGCCGGAGTCCTGCCGCTGGTCTGCAGCGGATTGCCCAGGCCCGCGGGCGTCATGTAGAGCGTGCGCTCGACGGTCAACTGCGGGGCGTTCAGCGCCAGTCGGCCGTACGGGTTCTTCAACTGGCTCCCGCGCAGGCTGAGCGAGACGCCGACCGTGGCGCCGCGCAGGCTCAGTTCGCCGTCCGACTCCAGCATCTCGGCCTGCAGGTCCTGGCCGACGGTCATCCCGTCGCCGGTGAACGAGCGGCCGTGCCGGTCCCGGTAGACCATGGCCTGGTTGAGCAGCAGATCAGTGCCGATGTGCGCGTCGCTGAGGCGTACGCCGTTGTGGAAGCGGCAGCGCGGCAGATGCAGATCGCCCTCGGTGTTCAGCCGGGCCGCCTCCAGACGTGGCACCGAGCAGTCGACCAGGCGCAGAGTCGTGAACCGGGCCTCCGGCAGCAGGATCTCCTTCTCGAACCGGCAGCCCTTCATCTCGACGTACGGCTCGATCGTGCCGCCCGCGAGATCCAGCACGTCGGTGATCTGGACGCCGGACAGTTTCAGGGAGGAGACACGGCCGTCGAGCGCGGGCGGCCCGTTCAGCAGCAGCATGCACACGACGCGCGCGCGTACGCTCCGCTCCGGACCCCATGGATGGCCGCCGTGCGGATCGTCCACGACCATGTCCCCGGCGCGCAGGTCGTACACGCTGCCGTTGCGGAACGCCTGCCACATCCCCATCTCGGCGGCGGTCAGATCCTCCGGCGGCTCCCCGTCCCGGATCCCGTCCCGGATGCCGGCGCCCTCGGTCACGTCTTTTCCTTCCTCCTCAGCTACTCGCGGGTTTAGGACAGCTGTTCATGTGATGCCCGCTGAGTGACGACACGAACGCTAATGGTGAAGACGATCTTCCGGGTCCACTGTCAGCCACCCGAATCTGGCCAGCCACGGGTCCGCGGGTCCGCGTCCGCGGGTGGGAGCGGTCGGGCGGGGCGCTGGTCGGTGGGGTGGGGCGTGGTTCGGGGCGGGCTGTCCGGGAGTGTGGGCCGCCGCGCGGCACGCACCGTACTCCGCGCCGGCCTCTGCCGCCGTCGCGACCATGTCGCCGCACCAGTCGGCGCGGCGATCACCGCCCCGGAGCTCTGTGCCGCCGTCTCGGTCCCGGCCGCACGCGCACGCCGGTGCCCGCGGCCGTCGCTGCACGCCGCCGTCGGTGCGCACCGGTGCGCACCGACGCGATGCACACCTGGCGGCGGCCACGGCAGTGCCGGTGGCTCTCTGGCTGTGGCCGCGATCTGGCGGCGGCCGGTACGCCACCGCCGTGGGCGGTGGGCCGCCGACGGCCTCGCGGAGGTCCGCCGACATGCGGGCGGGTCGCTGATCAGCGGTCCGTATCAGCGATTGATACAACCGTCCGGCGCCCGATCGCCGTCTGAGAGAATTGGCCACGTGATCTCCCGAATCGATCTGCGCGGCGACGCCCTCCCCGAGGGCTCGGCCCTGCGCGACCTGCTGCCCCGAGCCGACTTCGACGTCTCGGCCGCCCTGGAGAAGGTGCGTCCGATCTGCGAGGCCGTGCATCATCGGGGGGACGCGGCGCTGATCGACTACGCGGAGAAGTTCGACGGCGTACGGCTGGACCAGGTGCGCGTACCCGCCGCGGCGCTCGCGCGGGCCCTGGAGGAGCTCGACCTCGCCGTGCGCGCCGCCCTGGAGGAGTCGATCCGCCGCGCCCGCATCGTCCACCGCGAGCAGCGCCGCACCACGCACACCACCCAGGTCGTGCCCGGCGGCTCGGTCACCGAGAAGTGGGTGCCGGTGGATCGCGTTGGGCTGTACGCGCCCGGCGGCCGGTCCGTCTACCCCTCGTCCGTGATCATGAACGTGGTGCCCGCGCAGGAGGCGGGCGTCGAGTCGATCGCCCTCGCCTCTCCGGCTCAGGCCGAGTTCGGTGGCCTCCCGCACCCGACGATCCTCGCGGCCTGCGCCCTGCTCGGCATCGACGAGGTGTACGCGGCCGGCGGCGCCACGGCCGTCGCCATGTTCGCGTACGGCACCGAGTCCTGCGCGCCCGCCCACATGGTCATGGGCCCCGGCAACATCTGGGTCGCCGCCGCCAAGCGGTACTTCGCGGGCAGGATCGGCATCGACGCCGAGGCCGGTCCGACCGAGATCGCGATCCTCGCGGACGAGACCGCCGACCCGGCGCACGTCGCCTCCGACCTGATCAGCCAGGCCGAGCACGACCCGCTCGCGGCCGCCGTCCTCGTCACCGACTCCGTCGCGCTGGCCGACGCGGTCGAGAAGGAACTGGCCCCGCAGGTCGCGGCCACCAAGCACATCGAGGACCGGATCGCCCCGGCCCTGGCGGGCAGGCAGTCCGCGATCGTCCTGGTCGACGGCGTGGACGCGGGCCTGCGGGTCGTGAACGCGTACGGCGCCGAGCACCTGGAGATCCAGACGGCCGACGCCGCGGCGGTGGCGGACCGCGTGACGAACGCGGGCGCGATCTTCATCGGCCCCTGGTCCCCCGTGTCCCTGGGCGACTACGCGGCGGGCTCCAACCACGTCCTGCCGACCGGCGGCTGTGCCTGTCACTCCTCGGGGCTCAGCGTCCAGTCCTTCCTGCGCGGGATCCACATCGTCGACTACTCGCGCGACGCCCTGGCGGAGGTGGCTCACCACGTCGTGACGCTCGCCGAGGCCGAGGACCTCCCCGCCCACGGTGCCGCGATCAAGGCCCGGTTCGACTGGAAGGTTCCGAGCAAGTGAGTTCCAGCATCGGCATCGACGATCTCCCCGTACGCGACGAGTTGCGCGGCAAGTCCCCCTACGGCGCGCCCCAGCTCGACGTCCCCGTACGCCTGAACACCAACGAGAACCCGTACCCGCTGCCCGAACCGATCGTCGAGCGGATCACCGAGCGCGTGCGCGAGGCCGCCCGGAACCTCAACCGCTACCCCGACCGGGACGCGGTGGAGCTGCGCACCGAGCTGGCCAACTACCTGACGAAGACCGGCAAGTACGCGGTCGGTGTCGAGAACGTATGGGCGGCCAACGGCTCCAACGAGGTCATCCAGCAGCTCCTGCAGACCTTCGGCGGGCCCGGCCGCACGGCGATCGGCTTCGAACCCTCGTACTCGATGCACGGCCTGATCGCGCGCGGCACCGGCACCGGCTGGATCTCCGGGCCGCGGCGCGAGGACTTCACGATCGACGTCGCCGCCGCCCGGCAGGCGATCGCCCAGGAACGGCCGGACGTCGTCTTCATCACGACCCCCAACAACCCCACGGGCAACGCGGTTCCGCCCGAGACGGTCCGCGCCCTGTACGAGGCCGCGCAGGCGGCCAAACCCTCCATGGTGGTCGTCGACGAGGCGTACATCGAGTTCAGCCACGGCGACTCACTGCTGCCGCTGCTCGAAGGTCGGCCGAATCTCGTCGTTTCGCGGACCATGTCGAAGGCGTTCGGCGCGGCCGGGCTGCGCCTCGGCTATCTCGCCGCTCACCCGGCCGTCGTGGACGCCGTCCAGCTCGTACGGCTTCCGTACCACCTGTCGGCCGTCACACAGGCGACCGCGCTGGCCGCCCTGGAGCACACCGACACGCTGCTGAAGTACGTCGAGCAGCTGAAGGCCGAGCGGGACCGGCTGGTCGCCGAGTTGCGTGCGATCGGCTACGAGGTGACCGAATCGGACGCCAACTTCGTGCAGTTCGGGCGGTTCGCCGATGCCCACGAGATCTGGCGGAAGATCCTCGACCGGGGCGTCCTGGTCCGGGACAACGGCGTACCGGGGTGGCTGCGGGTCAGTGCCGGTACGCCCGAAGAGAACGACGCGTTCCTCGATGCGGTGCGCGAACTGAAGAAAGACCAAGAACAGGAGCAGAGCGCATGAGCCGCGTAGGCCGTGTTGAGCGCACCACCAAGGAGACCTCGGTCCTCGTCGAGGTCGACCTCGACGGGTCCGGGAAGGTCGATGTGTCGACCGGCGTCGGCTTCTACGACCACATGCTCGACCAACTCGGCCGCCACGGTCTGTTCGACCTGACCGTGAAGACCGAGGGCGACCTGCACATCGACTCGCACCACACCATCGAGGACACGGCTCTGGCGCTGGGCGCGGCCTTCAAGCAGGCGCTCGGCGACAAGGTGGGCATCTACCGGTTCGGCAACTGCACGGTCCCGCTGGACGAGTCGCTCGCCCAGGTGACCGTCGACCTCTCCGGCCGCCCGTACCTCGTGCACACGGAGCCCGAGAACATGGCGCCGATGATCGGCGAGTACGACACGACGATGACCCGGCACATCCTGGAGTCGTTCGTCGCGCAGGCGCAGATCGCGCTGCACGTGCACGTGCCCTACGGGCGCAACGCGCACCACATCGTGGAGTGCCAGTTCAAGGCGCTGGCCCGGGCGCTGCGTTACGCCTCCGAGCGTGACCCGCGGGCCGCCGGCATCCTGCCCTCCACGAAGGGTGCGCTGTAAAGCCATGAGCGGGCTGTCCACCCTACTGATCGTCGTCGGACTCTTCCTGGTCGGCGGCATCATCTCCTTCGTCAAGCAGCAGATGCCGAAGAGCCTCATCGTGCTGCTCTCCATCGGAGCCGCGATGTGTCTCGTGGCGGGAGCCCTCCGGCTGGAGGTGTGGAATTGAGTACTGCTTCCAAACGCGTGGTCGTCTTCGACTACGGCTTCGGGAACGTGCGGTCCGCCGAACGTGCTCTCGCGCGCGCGGGTGCCGCCGTCGAGATCACCCGCGACTTCGACAAGGCCATGAACGCCGACGGGCTGCTGGTGCCCGGTGTCGGCGCCTTCGCCTCCTGTATGCACGGGCTGAAGGAGGCGCGCGGCGACTGGATCGTCGACCGGCGTCTGGCCGGCGGCCGACCGGTGATGGGCATCTGCGTCGGCATGCAGATCCTCTTCGCGCGGGGCATCGAGCACGGGGTGGAGACCGAGGGCCTCGACGAGTGGCCCGGCTCGGTCGAGCCCCTGCAGGCCGACATCGTGCCGCACATGGGCTGGAACACCGTGGAGCCGCCGGCCGGTTCGGAGCTCTTCGCGGGGCTCGACGCGGACGCCCGCTTCTACTTCGTCCACTCGTACGCCGTCCATGACTGGTCCATGGAGGTCGCCAACCCGGCGATGCGGGAGCCCCTGGTGACGTGGTCGACGCACGGCAAGCCCTTCGTGGCGGCCGTCGAGAACGGCGCTCTGTGGGCGACCCAGTTCCACCCCGAGAAGTCCGGCGACGCCGGAGCGCAGCTGCTGAACAACTGGATCGGAACCCTGTGATGGCTTCGAAGCTCGAACTCCTTCCCGCCGTGGACGTCCGTGACGGCCAGGCCGTCCGCCTGGTGCACGGCGAGTCCGGTACCGAGACCTCGTACGGCTCTCCTCTGGAGGCCGCCCTCGCCTGGCAGGGGGCGGGTGCCGAGTGGCTGCACCTGGTCGACCTGGACGCCGCGTTCGGAACCGGGGACAACCGCGCGCTGATCGCCGAGGTGGCGGAGCGCATGGCGGATCTGCACATCAAGGTCGAGCTGTCCGGCGGCATCCGCGACGACGCCACGCTCGCCGCCGCCCTCGCCACCGGCTGCACCCGCGTCAACCTGGGCACGGCCGCGCTGGAGACGCCCGAGTGGGTCGCCAAGGTCATCGCCGAGCACGGCGACAAGATCGCGGTCGGCCTCGACGTACGCGGCACGACGCTGCGCGGCCGCGGCTGGACCCGCGACGGCGGCGACCTCTACGAGACGCTGGAGCGCCTCGACTCCGAGGGCTGCGCCCGCTATGTCGTCACGGACATCGCCAAGGACGGCACGCTGCAGGGCCCGAACCTGGAGCTGCTGAAGAACGTCTGCGCGGCGACGGACCGCCCGGTGGTGGCCTCCGGCGGGGTGTCCTCGCTGGCCGACCTGCGCGCCATCGCCGAACTCGTCCCGCTCGGCGTGGAGGGCGCGATCGTCGGGAAGGCGCTGTACGCGAAGGCGTTCACCCTGGAAGAGGCCCTGGAGGCTGTGTCGTGACGGTCATGAAAACGGGTGCGGTGTCATGACGTCGGAAGCCGTGCGGCGTGTGCAGAGCGGGAGCCCCTGGGAGGAGTCCTTCGGTTTCGCGCGCGCCGTCGCGGCGGGCGACCGCGTTCTGGTGGCGGGCACGACGTCCTTCAAGGGAAACGTGCTGTACGGGGAGGGCGACCCGTACGAGCAGGCGCGCGTGGCCTTCTCCAACGCCCTGGACGCGATCGGCGCCTTCGGGCTCGGTGTCGAGTCCGTGGTCCGTACGCGGATGTACCTCACCCACGCGCGGGACGTGGACGAGGCGGGCCGGGCCCACAAGGAGATGTTCGACTCCGTACGCCCGGCCTCGACCCTGCTGATAGTGGACGGCTTCGTCGATCCGCGCATCCTGGTCGAAGTGGAACTGGAAGCATTCAGAGGAGCCGTGAATTCATGACCCTGGCGGTCCGAGTCATCCCCTGCCTGGACGTCGACAACGGCCGGGTCGTCAAGGGCGTCAACTTCCAGAACCTGCGCGACGCGGGCGATCCCGTCGAGATGGCCAAGGTGTACGACGCCGAGGGCGCCGACGAGCTGACGTTCCTGGACATCACCGCGTCGTCGGGCAACCGCGAGACGACGTACGACGTGGTGCGCCGCACCGCCGAGCAGGTCTTCATCCCGCTGACGGTGGGCGGTGGAGTGCGCACCCCCGAGGACGTCGACAAGCTGCTGCGGGCCGGGGCGGACAAGGTCGGCGTCAACACCGCGGCCATCGCCCGCCCCGAGCTGATCCGCGAGATCGCGGAGCGCTTCGGACGGCAGGTACTGGTCCTGTCGGTCGACGCGCGGCGCACTGAGTCCGGGAGCTTCGAGGTGACGACGCACGGCGGCCGCAAGGGCACCGGCATCGACGCGATCGAGTGGGCGCACCAGGCGGCCGAACTGGGCGCGGGCGAGATCCTGCTCAACTCTATGGACGCCGACGGCACGAAGGACGGCTACGACATCGAGATGATCGAGGCCGTACGCAAGCACGTCACCGTCCCCTTGATCGCCAGCGGCGGCGCCGGTCGGCTCGCCGACTTCCCACCGGCCATCGCCGCCGGCGCGGACGCCGTCCTGGCCGCCTCCGTCTTCCACTTCGGCGACCTGCGCATCGGCGAGGTAAAAGAAACCCTACGAGGCGCGGGCCACCCCATACGCTGAATCTCCACCGACGCGAGCCCCGGCCACTGGGTGACCGGGGCTCTTCGCCGGGCTGATACGAAAGACAAGTTGCGCAATTTTTATTGCGCAACTTTTCTTTCGTATCTACGGTGGAGCCGTGACCGCCAAGGAGAACCGCCCCATCACCGACATAGGCACGCTCAAGGCGCTCGCCAATCCGCTGAGGATGAAGCTGTACCGAGCTCTGACCGTTGCCCGCACCGCGACCGCGTCACAGCTCGCCGAGCAGGTCGACGAGGCTGTCTCGCTGGTCAGTTACCACCTGCGCAAGCTTGCCGACCACGGGCTGATCGAGGCGGCCGGGACACAGAGCGCGGACGCCCGCGAGCGCTGGTGGCAGCCGGCCTCGACCGGCGTCAGCATCCGCGACAAGGACTTCCGGGACGCGCCGGAGAAGGCGGCCGCGCACCTGGCGGCGACACGCCTGTTCCACGATCAGCGCGCCGAGATGTACCGACGCTATCTCGACGAGCGGCCCACCTGGGGCCCCGAGTGGAACTCGGCCTCCCCCGACAACGAGTCCCTGCTGCGGCTGACGGCCGCCGAACTGGCCGAGCTGGGCGAGGAACTGCTCGCACTCGCCATGAAGTACGACGAGAAGGGCCGGGCCGCGGAGGCGGCCGGCGACACCGAAGGGCGCGAGAACGTCGCGCTGCACGTGTACGGCTTCCCGTTCCGCACTTGATGCGCACGCTCCCTCGCGCCTGAATGAGCGACCGGTTCGCGCCCGACTGCGCGTCCGGCTTCGCCCCGAGAGGACCTCGTCCCGTGCCTGCCACGCTCACGTCCCCGGCCACCAGCCCGGGCAGACCGGCTGCCCACCGCGACCCGAACGTCCTGCGCTGGCTCGGCGCCTACACGGCCTCCATGCTGGGTGACAACGTCTACTACCTCGCACTGTCCTGGGCGGCCGTCCAGGGGGGAACGCCCGCACAGGCGGGCATCGTCACCGCTCTGAGCGCTCTGCCGCGCGCCCTGCTGATGCTGGGCGGGGGAGTGGTGGCCGACCGGTTCGGGCCCCGGAGGGTCGTCATCGGCAGTGACGTCGTGCGCTGCGCGGCCGTGCTCGCGGTGGCCTCGCTGCTCTTCGCCGCGCCCCCCGGGCTGTGGCCGCTGGCAGTGCTTTCTCTCGTCTTCGGCACCGTCGACGCGGTGTTCATGCCCGCGGTGGGCGCCCTCCCGGCCCGCATCACCGGCCGAGGCCAGCTCGCCCGGGTGCAGGGCATGCGCGGCCTCGCGATCCGGTTCGGACACGTCGTGGGTGCGCCACTGGGCGGTCTGGGCGTGGCGCTGGGCGGGGCGGCCACGGCGTTCACGCTGGCGGGACTGCTGATCGCGGTGTCCGTGCCGCTGCTGGTGTCCGTACGGGTCGACGACCTGCCCGGGGACGACAGGGCCGCCGGGCAGACCGCCTGGCGGGACCTCCGCGACGGCCTGCGCTACATACGCGGTCACCGCGTCCTTGCCCCGTTGATCGTCGCCATCGCCCTCGGCGACCTCGGTTTCGTCGGCCCGCTCAATGTGGGGCTGACCCTGCTCGCCGACGAACGCGGCTGGGGCGCCTCCGGCATGGGCTGGGTGCTCGCCGGGTTCGGCATCGGGGCGGGGGCGGCCGGGCTGCTGCTCGCTGTGCGGGGGCGCCTTCCGCATGCCGGGCGAGTCATGGCGGTGACCGTCCTCGTGGGCTCGGTCGCCATCGGCCTGCTCGCGTACGTGCCCGGCGTCGTCGCGGCCGTCGGCGTGGCTCTGGTCGTCGGTTTGCTCACCGGTCTCAGCGGTGCCCTGTGCGGCGCGCTGCTGCAGACCCAGACCGAACCGACCTACCTGGGCCGGGTCAGCTCCGTCTCCGGCATCGTCGGCCTCGGCCTCGCCCCGCTCAGCATGCCCGTGTCCGCCGCGGCGATCGGGGCGTGGGGCACCGGTCCCGTCTTCGTCGTCAGCGCGGCCGTGTGCGGGCTCGGCGGAGTCGTGGCACTGTGCGTCCGCGACCTCCGCCTGGCCCAACTGCCGGGCTGAGACACCGGACCCGTCAGATCCCCAGCTGCTTCGCCTCGTGGAGCTTCGCGATTGCGTCCTTTTCGCCGTCCTGCTCGACGTCGGCCACGCTCTGGCGGCCGTACGCGAACAGCAGTAGCTCCGAGGGCTCGCCGGTCACCGTCACCACGGGCGTTCCCCGGTTGGCGACCACTGTGCGGCCGTCCGGGCGACGCAGGACCAGGCCGACCGGTGCCTTGCGGCCCATGAGACGGGCCGTTCGCTCCAGTCCCGACCACAGGAAGTTGGCGAAGACCGGGTCGATCTCGCGTGGTGTCCAGTCGGGCTGGGCGCGGCGCACGTCCTCGGCATGGATGTAGAACTCCGCCGCGTTCGACGCCTCGTCGATCTGCTTCAGGGCGAAGGGCGAGAACCGCGGTGGCCCCGTACGGATCAGCTGGATCAGCTCCTCGTACGGCTTCTCGGCGAACTCCGCCATCACCCGCTCCAGACGCGCCGCCAGCTGCTTGATCAGCATTCCGGCCG
Organism: Streptomyces montanus; assembly: GCF_005786655.1. Classification (NCBI taxonomy): domain Bacteria; kingdom Bacillati; phylum Actinomycetota; class Actinomycetes; order Kitasatosporales; family Streptomycetaceae; genus Streptomyces; species Streptomyces montanus. The sequence goes on along the minus strand of NZ_VBZC01000092.1, from coordinate 5,068 downwards.
CGGCGTCCGTGCGCCGCTCGCGCGTGACCACGTGGGCCGCGAGATCGCGGGTGTTCCAGCCCTCACAGAGCGTGGGGGCATCGGGCCCCACGGCCTCCAGCAGGTCCGCCAGCAGAAGTCGTTCACGCTTGGCATGGGTCGACATGTCTGTCAGCCTACGGCCGGGGCCCTCGTCCGCCCACCTGTCACCGGTCATCAGTCCGCCAGTCATCGGCAGCTCATTCAGCGGACGTCCCTCGGACCGGCCCCACGGGCGCGGCACAATGGCCCACATGAGCAGCATTCCTCCGTCCAGCAGCCTGGATCCCGCCATCGCCGCCCGCCTCAAGCGCAGCGCCGACGGGCTCCTCCCCGCGATCGCCCAGCAGTACGACACCGGAGAGGTGCTGATGCTGGGCTGGATGGACGACGAGGCACTGCATCGCACGCTCACCACGGGCCGCTGCACCTACTGGTCGCGCAGCCGCCAGGAGTACTGGGTCAAGGGCGACACCTCCGGGCACGTCCAGCACGTCAAGTCCGTCGCTCTCGACTGCGACGCCGACACCGTCCTGGTGAAGGTCGACCAGGTGGGCGCCGCCTGCCACACGGGCGACCGCACCTGCTTCGACGCCGACGTTCTCCTCGAGGACGCCGAGTCCGACGTACTGTCGACCGGACAGTAGGGTCAGCCGCCATGGACCTCGAGACGTTCCGCAAGCTGGCCAACGACCGGCGTGTCATCCCCGTCAGCCGCAAGCTCCTCGCGGACGGCGACACGCCCGTCGCGCTCTACCGCAAGCTCGCCGCCGAGCGGCCCGGCACCTTCCTGCTGGAGTCCGCCGAGAACGGCAGCGCCGCGCTTTCATGGTCTCGCTACTCGTTCGTGGGCGTCCGCAGCCACGCGACCCTGACCGCACACGACGGGCAGGCGCACTGGCTCGGCTCACCCCCGGTCGGCGTCCCCATGGACGGCGACCCGCTCGCCGCGCTGCGCGCCACCGTCGAGACGCTGCACACCCCGCACGACCTCGTCCACGACAGCGGACTGCCCCCGTTCACCGGTGGCATGGTCGGCTACCTCGGCTACGACATCGTGCGCCGCCTGGAGAAGATCGGCCCGGGCGACCACGACGACCTGCAGCTGCCCGAGCTGACCATGCTGCTCACCAGCGACCTCGCGGTCCTGGACCACTGGGACGGCACGGTCCTGCTGATCGCCAACGCGATCAACCACAACGACCTCGACACCGGCGTCGACGAGGCGTACGCGGACGCCGTCGCCCGCCTCGACGCCATGGAGGCCGACCTGTCGCGCGCGGTCTCGCAGCCACCCGCCGCGCTCCCGCCCTCGGAACTCCCCGAGTACACCGCGCGGTGGGGCGGCCCCGACTACCAGGAGGCCGTCGAGGACATCAAGGAGCGCATCCGCGCGGGCGAGGCCTTCCAGGTCGTGCCCTCCCAGCGCTTCGAAACCCCTTGCACGGCAAGCGCGTTGGACGTCTACCGCGTGCTGCGCGCCACCAATCCGTCGCCGTACATGTACCTCTTCCGCTTCGACGGCTTCGACATCGTCGGCTCCTCCCCGGAGGCCCTCGTCAAGGTCGAGGACGGGCACGCGATGGTGCACCCCATCGCCGGTACGCGCCCGCGCGGCGCGAACCCGAACGAGGACCAGGCCCTCGCCGACGAACTGCTCGCCGACCCCAAGGAGCGCGCCGAGCACCTCATGCTCGTCGACCTGGGACGCAACGACCTCGGCCGGGTCTGCGAACCGGGTTCCGTCGAGGTCGTCGACTTCATGTCCATCGAGCGCTACTCGCACGTCATGCACATCGTCTCGACGGTGACCGGCAGGGTCACTCAGGGACGTACGGCCTTCGACGTCCTGACCGCGTGCTTCCCGGCGGGCACGCTCTCCGGCGCCCCCAAGCCCCGCGCGATGCAGATCATCGACGAGCTGGAGCCCGCGCGCCGCGGCGTGTACGGCGGCTGCGTCGGCTACCTCGACTTCGCGGGCGACTCCGACACCGCCATCGCCATCCGTACGGCGCTGCTGCGGGACGGCACGGCATACGTGCAGGCCGGCGCCGGGGTCGTCGCCGACTCGGATCCGGTGGCCGAGGACACCGAGTGCCGCAACAAGGCCGCCGCCGTACTGCGCGCGGTACACACGGCGAACCGGCTCGGCCGGCAGGCCGGTCAGTAGGCCGGTCAGCACCCCGGTCGGGGGAGACGGATCAGCACGCCCGTCGGTAGGACGCGTCTCACGTGAACCCCGGGTGACGGTTCGCCCGGGGTCCGGGCGATAGTGGAGTACGTGACTGCCGTACCTCACCCCCGATACGAAGCCGCCGGATCCAGCGGACCCGCCCGGTCCGGCCGGCGCAGCCTCGCCCTTGCCCTGCTGTGCGGCGCGTTCGGCGCGGCCGTCGCGCTGCTCGCCTCGCGGCAGGGCTGGTCGGAGGGCACCACCACGGTGGCCGGCGGCGACTTCCCGTTGAGCGCGACCGGCAGCGACGTCACGGGAGTGCCCGCGGCCCTGGCCATAGTGGGCCTCGCCGCGCTCGTCGCCGTCTTCGCCGTACGTCGTGCCGGACGCTTCCTGGTCGCCGGGCTCCTCGCGCTCTCCGGCGCGGGCACCGTGGCCGCCGCGCTCCTCGGCGTCTCCGACAAATCCGCCCTCGACGACAAGGCCGCGCAGGCCTCCGGCGACACCACCGCGACCGTCGACTCCATGAGCCACACCGCCTGGCCGTACGTCGCCGCCGTGGGCGGCCTGCTGCTCCTGCTCGCGGGCCTGCTCGCGCTGCGCTACGGACGGCTATGGCCCGCCATGTCGGGCCGGTACGAGCGGGACGGCACCCCCCGGCCCCGTAAGTCCAAGCCCGTGGCGGACCCGGACCGGCCCGAGGAGATGTGGAAGGCGCTTGACCGGGGCGAGGACCCGACCGGGGCGTAGCTCAGTGGCTCACTGGCTCAGCTGCTTGCCGCGCGCCCCGCTCCGGAGGCGGGAATCCCGGGCCCGCGGCGTACGCGAGGACCCCCGGTCGGGCCGGTACACGCGAGTACGGGACAATGGCCACCGAGCGTCTGACTCACACAAGCACATACGTCATCAGCTACGAGGAGCAAGTCATGGCGGGCAGCAGCCACGGTCACACCCCGGCCGCCTGGACCGGTGTCATCATCGCCTTCATCGGTTTCTGCGTCTCGGGTGCCTTCACGGTGTTGGCCAGCCCGCTGGGCTTCTGGGCCGGACTGGTCATCGTCGCGCTCGGCGGTGTGGTGGGCATGGCCATGAGCGCGGCAGGCCTCGGCCGGCCGAAGGGCGCGGGCAAGCCCCAGTCCGCCGAGCCGGCACGCGAGGCGGCCTCCGTCGAGAGCTGACCCGCCACGGCATCGCGGGAAGGCGGCCCCGGTTCGAACACCGGCGCCGCCTTTTTCGTGCGCGTGTGCGTGCGGGGTTGTGCAGGGCTCACCCGCGCGGGGCAGAATGCGTGGGGTGAACGCCGAAACCCAGAGGGTGACGCGCCCTCCCGGATCCGTGGTGCGGCGGCTCGCCGTGCCCGGCGGTGTCCTCACGGCCGTCGTCGGGGCCTTCGCGTACGTCGCCGCCGTCGATCCGAACGAACCAGGGCACTACCCCGCCTGTCCGCTGTTCCAGTACACCGGCGTGTACTGCCCCGGCTGCGGCGGACTGCGCAGCGCGCACGCCTTCGTGCACGGGGACTTCGCGGCGGCACTCGGGGCCAACGCGGTCGCGGTCGCCGGGTATCTCGTGTTCGCGGTGGTGTGGACGCTCTGGGCGGTACGGTCGGTCCAGGGGCGCCCGCTGCGGCTCGACCCGGGGCCCGGCCTGCTCTGGAGCCTCGGTGCCTTGCTGCTGGTCTTCACCGTTGTCCGGAACCTGCCGTTCGGTGGCTGGCTCCATCCTTGATCAACTGGCGAATGTCCAGGTAATGGGACCGGCGTCAACCGGATGTGAGGGCTTCGCCCTCCTCCAGATACCATCGCAGTGACCATCGGTTTTCGTCTGATGCGGTTTCGTCCGATGCGGGCGGACCGGGTCAGCTGCTCAACCGCTCGTACTGTCCACCGTCAGGGAAGGGGGCCGCTCGCGTGAGTGTGCTCGACGAGATCATCGACGGAGTCCGTGCCGACCTCGCGGAGCGGCAGGCGCGCGTCAGCCTCGACGAGCTCAAGGAGCGCGTGGCGAAGGCTCCGGCAGCCAAGGACGGCGAGGCCGCCCTGCGCGGTGACGGTGTCAAGGTCATCTGCGAGGTGAAGCGGTCCAGCCCGTCCAAGGGCGCGCTGGCGGCGATCGCCGACCCGGCCGGGCTGGCGGCGGACTACGAGGCGGGCGGCGCGGCCGTCATCTCCGTCCTCACCGAGCAGCGCCGCTTCGGCGGTTCGCTGGCCGACCTGGAGGCCGTCCGCGCACGCGTGGACATCCCGGTCCTCCGCAAGGACTTCATCGTCACGTCGTACCAGCTGTGGGAGGCGCGGGCGTACGGCGCGGATCTGGCCCTGCTGATCGTCGCCGCGCTGGAGCAGCCCGCCCTGGAGTCCCTGATCGAGCGCGCCGAGTCCATCGGGCTCACGCCACTCGTCGAGGTGCACGACGAGGACGAGGTCGAGCGGGCGGTGGACGCCGGCGCCAGGGTCATCGGCGTCAACGCGCGCAACCTGAAGACGCTGAAGGTCGACCGGTCGACCTTCGACCGCGTGGCCCCCGAGATCCCCGACAGCCTCGTCAAGATCGCCGAGTCCGGCGTCCGCGGCCCGCACGACCTCATCGCGTACGCCAACGCCGGCGCCGACGCGGTTCTGGTGGGCGAGTCGCTGGTCACCGGCCGCGACCCGAAGACCGCCGTCTCCGACCTGGTCGCCGCGGGCGCGCACCCCGCGCTCCGCCACGGGCGGGGCTGACCCTCGGATGCACGCCGACCGCGCCCTCGCCGCCACCCCCCGTCCGGGCTCTCGTCCCGACGGTGGTCCGGTGTGCGTGCGGTCGGCCGCCGCGGCCCCCTTGGCGCCGCGGGACCCCTACGCCCGCCTCGCCCGCGGCTGCCGTCCGCGAGGGTGC
>NZ_VBZC01000091.1:0-30415 GCF_005786655.1 Streptomyces montanus | reverse complement strand
CGGGCGGCGCTCGCGGCCACTCCGGGGCAGCTGGCCGCCCTGGAGCGAGCCGGCGTGGTGGACGCGGGCGGGCGGGGGCTCGTGGCCGTGCTGGCGGCGCTGGTGGAGACGTTCACGGGTGAGGCGCCGGCCGCCGCGGAGGCGGTGCCGGTTCTCGCGGGGCACGCGCGCGTGGAGGCCCCCGTCGGGCAGCCGCTCGCGGATGCGCAGGACTGCGCGGACGGAGCCGTGGCCGTGGAGGGGGGCGGGCCCGCGTTCGAGGTGATCTATCTCCTGGAGGCGGAGGACGCCGCCGTGGACCGGCTGCGGGACCGGCTCGACGGGCTCGGCGACTCGCTCGTCGTGGTCGGCGGGGACGGGCTGTGGAACGTCCATGTACACGTCGACGACGCGGGTGCCGCGGTGGAGGCGGGCGTGGAGGCCGGGCGGCCGTACCGGATCCGGATCACGCACTTCGGGCTCGGTGACGCGCACACGGCGGGCGCCGCCGGGCGGCCGGTCCGTGAGCAGGCGCAGCGAGCGGTCGTGGCGGTGGTCCCCGGGGAAGGCCTCGCCGGGCTGTACGCCGACGCCGGCGCGACCACCGTCCTCGCGCGCCCCGGTGAGCCGCCCGCGAGCGGTGAGCTCCTCGAGGCGATACGACGGGCGCACGCGCGCGAGGTGGTGCTGCTGCCCAACGACGCCGAGCTGCGCCACACCGCCGCCGCGGCGGCCGAGCAGGTGCGCGCGGACGGTGTCAGGGTCGCGCTGATCCCCACGCGTTCCGCGGTCCAGGGGATCGCCGCGCTCGCCGTGCACGAGCCGGAGCGGCGCTTCGACGAGGACGTCGTCGCCATGACCTCGGCGGCCGGCGCGACCCGGTACGCGGAGGTCGCCGTCGCGGAACGCGAGTCCTGGACCATGGCCGGCATCTGCCAGGCCGGTGACATCCTCGGCCTCATCGAAGGCGACGTCGCGGTGATCGGCTCCGACATCACGGCCACCGCCGAAACCGTGCTCGACCGCATGCTCTCGGCGGGCGGCGAGATGGTCACCCTGGTCCTGGGCGACGACGCTCCCGACACGATCGCCGCCCACCTCGAAGCCCGGGTACGCGAGTCCTACCTGGCGGTCGACACCGTGGTGTACCGGGGCGGGCGGCAGGGCGCGCTGCTGCTGATCGGCGTGGAGTAGGCCCACCACGGCCGCGGCACGCGTCGAGCGGCCTCGGCCTCACAGCCTGTCCGGCGCATCCCAGTCGGGCCGGCCCAGGTCCGCCGGACAGCACACCTCGGGGCCTGTCGACGACAGGCCCTAGCCCTCCGCCGCCGTCACGCGCAGCAGGCTCTCCGCCTCCGCCCGCCGGGACACCGCGGTCTCGTCCGTCTCGTCCGGACCATCCGTCTCGTCGGTCCCGTCCGTGCCGTCGTCGGTCTCCGCGTACGCCGCGAGAACCACGCGCGCGCGTGCCACGGCCGCGTCGGGGCGTCCGAGGTCGGCCTCCAGCCAGCCGGCGGCGAGTTCGGCGCCGGTGCGGCTGTGCAGACCGGCGTCGCCGAGCGAGGCGAAGCCCGTGACGGCGCGGGTGACGTGCGCGAGGGCCTCCTCGTACATGACGCGCATCGAGTCGCCGTCGGTGTCGTCGGCCGTGTGCCGTGCGATCAGGTCAGCGAACTGCCGGTGCGTATGGGCCAGTTCGGCGACGAGCTGCCGGCGTGCGTCGTCGTCCTCGGCCTCGGGCAGGGCGGTGTCGCACTCCAGGGCCGCCGTCGCCATCAACGCCCGTGCGGCGTCGAGCCCCGCACCACCCTCATCGCTCACCGCGATCCACGCGCGCGCCCGCAGGGAGCGGACCAGCCCGTGGACGTTGCCGAGGGACCGCCAGAGGTCACCCGCGCGTTCGTAGGCCCGCTCCGCCTCGGCGGGCAGCCCGGCGTGCCCGAGGGCCTCCGCGGCGAGGTGCGCGAGCATCGCGTGGTCGCGCTGCTCCGGCCAGTGCCGGGCGATCTCGGCGGCCTGGAGCCGGCGTTCGGCGGCCTCCCGGTGCTCCCCGAGCTCGGTGAGGCAGTCGCCGAGCCACCACAGGGTCTGCACGATCGCACCGTCGCCGTGCGTGGGCACGGTCAACTCGGGCAGCGCCGACTCCAGTACCTCCGCCGCCTCCGCCCACCGTCCCCGGCGTACCAGGAAGCCGCCGAGCTGATGCCGCGCCCAGGCGCCGAGCGTGGCCCCCTCCCCGGCCTCGTCGGCCCAGTGCGCCGCATCCAGGGCCTGCTCGGCCGCCGACCCGAACTGCCCGGTGGAGCCGAGGACTTCGGCCAGCTGGAGGTGCAGCTGGGCGCGGCCCGTGGCCTCCAGGTACGGGCCTCCGTGCTCCAGAGCCGCCCGGGCCGCCCGCTCGGCGCCCTCGGTGTCACCCAGGTGACGCGCGATTCCGGTGAGCCGGGCCTCGTATTCCACCGCGAACCACGGCAGCCCCGCCGCGACGAACGCCTCGGTGGCCCGCGTCAGGAGCTCCGCTGCCGCCTCCGCGTCCCCGGCGTGCGCCGCGAGCTCGCCGAGCATGGCCTGCGCCTCCGCGGCCCGCGAGGCGAGCCGTACGTCCGCGGTGTGCGGGCCGGAGAGATCCAGCAGCTCGCGGGCCGCGGCCTCGGCGGCGGCGAAGGCCTCACGCGCCCGCGTCCCGGGGCCGGCTCCCGGCGGCGCATCGGCCGCCCCCTCGACCCCGGCGGCCTCGGCGTCGTCGCCCGCATCCGCCTCATGGACCCGCTGCAACAGGATCCGCGCGCGCCCCACGCACACGGACGCCGTCTGCCAGACCCCCGTCCCGCCCTCCGCGAAGAGGGCGCCCACGCGCTCGTACGGCTCGGCGACCGCCGTCAGCGCCTCGTCCGAGCGTCCGGTCAGGGCCAGTACGTACGCCCCACGCGCGCGTGCCGCCAGTGCCTCGCCCGGGTCGCCCGCCTCCGCGTACAGCTCGGCGGCGCGCTCGAACAGCTCCACGCCGTCCGGCCCCAGGCCCATGGCCTCGTGGTCGGCGAGCTCCGCGCGGTCGCGGACGTCCAGCTCGTCCTCCCCGGCCGCCCGCGCGACCGCGGCCCACGCCGCCACCGAGTCGGGATGCAGCGCCTCCGAGAGCCGGCGGGCCTCGGCGAGCAGCGTGGCCAGGTCCGGCTCGCCGACGGGTGCCTGCGGCGCGGGAGCGGGCGCCCGCGCCGCAGGCATGGTCCGCGCCGCACGCACACCCAACGGCAGCCGCTCGGCCAAAGGCTGCCCCTCCATACGCTTCCGGACCTGCCCGCTCACATACGACGTGCCGTTGCGCTCGTCGAAGCGCGCGGCGAGCAAAAGGGCCTCCCCGCGCGCGTGGGCGGCGAGTTCGCCGGCGGTCCAGGTGCGGCCGACCGGCCCGGGCACGGTCTGCGAGCCGAGCCCCAGGGAGGTCAGCCGGTCCATCAGCAGGGCCACCACGGCCAGGAAGTCCATCAGGCTGCGCGGCTCCCCGGAGTCCGTGAAGTACGCCGGGCGCTCCGCCAGCAGCTCCAGGGCGCGCGCCTCGTTGCCGGTGAGCGCGCAGAACTCCACGTGGTCGGCGTACGCGCCCCGCATGCTCTCCATGGGCCGCACCAGCCTGAAGCCCCGCAGATGGTGGACGCGCGCCTCGTCGAGGCGGCCCAGCCGCAGCAGCGGGACCAGAGAGGACGCCAGCGTGGTGTGCGGCTCGTGGGCGCACCCGTGCTCGCCCTCCAGGACCGGCCGCCACAACTCCAGCGCCTGGGCGTCCTCGTGCCGCAGCGCCCGCCACCAGCCCTGGCCGTGCAGCTCACAGGCGTGGCAGTCGGCCATGCTGTCCCGGTCGGCGGCCAGCCACGCGGCATATGCCCGCTCGGCGCGAGCCAGGTCCCCGACATGGGCGGCCACGCTGAACTCGGCGCTGCGCACGGCCCGTTCGGAATGCCCGGCGAGCCGGTAACGGTGCTCCATCTCGCCGAGCCACTTCTCGATGGAGGCGAGCGGAATGTGCGGCTGGCCCAGCATGCCGGACGACATCCACTTGAAGACCCAGTGCAGCGAGTGGGTCTCGTACTCGTCGAAGTCCTCGGGGTGTTCGTCCCACATGCGCAGTAGGCGCGCGAAGGGGACGAACATCTTGTCCTTCTCGGAGCTGTAGTTGTAGACCTTCAGCTGGTGCCCGAGCGCCTCGATCACCGCGAGCGGGATGTCCAGCTTCTCGGCCTCCGAAAGCAGGTGCTCCGCGCGCGCGTTGCGGGCGGGCCCCTCCGGCTGCTCGTAGTTCTCCGCCATCGCCCGGCGCAGCGCGTCGAAGTCCATCGTCTGGCTCATCCGCGGCCGTCCTTGGGGGAGTCGCTGTGTGTGGCCCACTCCAGGAGGCCGATGAACGCACGGTTGAGGAGCGCGGAGTCCGCCGGCCGCAGCGGCCGCTGAGCCATCAGCAGTGCCTGCCCGTAGAGGGACTCCGTGGCCGTCCCGATCAGCTCCGGGGCGTCGAGTGAACTGATCCTCCGGATCAGCGGGTTGAGGTGGTTGAGCACCAGCCGCGCGCGTGGGGCGCTGCCGCGCAGCGAGCCGAGAATGCCCGCCCACAGGTCGTCGGCCTGCTCCTCGGCGTCAGCACGCGCCTGTTCGTGGCGCGCCGCACGGTCGTCCAGGTGCAGCGCGGGCACGGACAGGGGGTGGAAGGCGCGCAGGACCACATCGCAGCCCAGGGGGTCGAGTGTGGCGCGGGCAGTGCCCAGGAAACCCGACAGCGCCAGTTCCTCGGCCGGGTCGACGGAGTCCAGATGAGCGGTGACGGTGTCGGCGTCCAGCTCCGTGACCACGGCGCCGGGACGCACGGTGGGCAGTGCCTCCACGAGCTCGGCGTCGTACGTGTAGCCGCCGTTGATCACCCCGACGCCCTGCGCGGACGCGATCGGCGCGACCTGCCGGTACTCCTCCACGGTCCGCGTGAAGTGCACCACCGGGTGCCGCCGCGCGAACTCCTCCAGGGACAACCGCCCGTCGGTCGTCTCGAAGGGCAGCCACGGCAGCATCGTGCGCAGCATCTCGCTGTCGTGCCGGGCCAGGGACTTCACGCCGAGGTGGTGCACCGACAGGAAGGCCGCCAGCCGCTCCGGATCGCCCGCGGCGAGCCCGGTCAGCCAGGACCTGATCCGCTCGCCCAGCGCCTCCCGTACGGCGGAGAGGGTCTCGTCCTCGTACAGCGACTCGCGCGACGCGGTGGGCCGCAGGCTGTCCGTGTCGAGGACACAGCGCACGAAGAACGCCCAGTCGGGCAGCAGTTGTTCGGCCCGCTCGGTGAGCAGCATGCCCTTCAGGTGCACGCGATGGGCGGCGCGCTGGGCCGGGCTGACCGCGGACGGCAGCACGTGGGCCACACCCCGGATCCCGGCCAGCGGCACGTCCAGCTCGATCGAGTCCAGCGGCGTGAAGCCGAACTGGTCGTGGCAGTGCCGTGCCAGGGCCACCTTTCGGGCGGCGGGGCTCGGGTACGCACGGTCCCAGGGCGCCGGGAGCTCGGTGACCGCCTCGTCGCCCACGCGGACGTCGTACGGCAGCAGCGAGCCGAAGTCCCGGGCCAGCGACAGCACGCGCTCGGTGGCCAGCCAGTCGGCGGCGCCCGGGCGGGCCACCAGGTGCACGGTGGTGCCCGGTTCGAGGCGGGCCTCGTCGGGCAGCGTACGGACCGTGTACGAGCCGTCGTCCGTCGCCGTCCACTCGACGGGCGGAGCGTCGGGCGTACGCGCGCTGCGGCTGACGACGCGGATGCGCTCGGCGACCACGAAGCAGGCCAGCAGTCCGATGCCGAACTGCCCGAGAAAATCCGAACGCGCCGACTCCAGGCCGTCGGCCCGCTTGGAACTGCGGCCGATGGTCGCCAGGAGGCTGTGCACGTCCGCTTCGGTGAGCCCGACCCCGGAGTCCTCCACGCGCAGGGCGCCGGCCTCCGCGTACAGCCGCACCCGGGCGGGCGCGTCGGGCTGCTCGGCGCGCCGGGCGGTGATGGCGTCCACGGCGTTCTGCAACAGCTCGCGCAGATAGACCTTGGGGCTGGAGTAGAGGTGATGGGAGAGCAGGTCCACGAGTCCGCGCAGGTCGACCTGGAACGTATGAGGTGACTGAGGTGCCTGGGAAGTCTGAGAGTCCATCGTCGCAGCGCCGGTGGGGGGACGGGCGACGGCGCGGGGTCGGGCGGTCCCACGAACGGGTGACCGCGAACAAGGCCGGAGCGCGCCATCCTAGGCCCGAAACGACCGGTCTGACCAGCGATTTCCGGGACGTGTGCGGCATTGTCAGTGGTGTGGTGTGCAATGGATCTCGTGCACGCGTTGGATGAACCACTGAGGAAAGTGCTCGGCCCCGCCACCGCGAAGGTGATGGCCGAGTACCTGGGCCTGCACACCGTCGGCGACCTGCTGCACCACTATCCGCGCAGGTACGAGGAGCGAGGGCAGCTCACCCACCTCGCCGACCTGCCGATGGACGAGCATGTGACGGTGGTCGCCCAGGTCGCCGACGCGCGTCTGGTCACCTTCTCGTCGCCCAAGGCGCCTCGTGGCAAGGGCCAGCGTCTCGAGGTGACCATCACGGACGGCAGCGGCCGCCTCCAACTCGTCTTCTTCGGCAAGGGCGCCCACAAACCGCACAAGGATCTTCTGCCCGGCACACGCGCGATGTTCGCGGGCAAGGTCTCCGTCTTCAACCGCCGACTCCAACTCGCCCACCCCGCCTACGAGTTGCTGCGCGGCGACGGCGACCGGGCGGCCGAGGCCGTCGACAGCTGGGCCGGATCGCTCATCCCGATCTACCCCGCCACCGCCAAGCTGGAGTCCTGGAAGATCGGAAAGTCCATCCAGACGGTGCTGCCGAGCGTCCAGGAGGCCGCCGACCCGCTGCCGGACTCGCTCAGGGAGGGCCGCGGTCTCCTTCCCCTCCCCGAAGCCCTTCTGAAGATCCACCAGCCGCGCACCCCAGCGGACTTCCAGAGCGCCCGCGACCGCCTCAAGTGGGACGAGGCCTTCGTCCTCCAGGTGGCCCTGGCCCGCCGCCGCCACGCGGACGCCCAACTCCCGGCCGTCTCCCGCAGACCCGCCCCCGACGGCCTCCTCGCCGCCTTCGACGCCAAGCTCCCCTTCACCCTCACCGAAGGCCAGCGAAAGGTCTCCAAGGAGATCTTCGACGACCTGGCCACCGAGCATCCGATGCACCGGCTGCTCCAGGGCGAGGTCGGCTCCGGCAAGACGATGGTCGCCCTGCGCGCCATGCTCGCCGTCGTCGACGCCGGCGGGCAGGCGGCCATGCTCGCGCCCACCGAAGTGCTCGCCCAGCAGCACCACCGGTCGGTCACGGACATGATGGGGGAGTTGGCCGAGGGAGGGATGCTCGGCGGCTCCGAGCACGCCACCAAGGTGGTGCTGCTGACCGGCTCCATGGGCGCCGCCGCGCGCCGCCAGGCGCTGCTCGACCTCGTCACGGGCGAGGCCGGGATCGTCATCGGGACGCACGCGCTGATCGAGGACAAGGTGCAGTTCCACGACCTCGGCCTGGTCGTGGTCGACGAGCAGCACCGGTTCGGGGTCGAGCAGCGGGACGCACTGCGGGGCAAGGGCAAGCAGCCGCCGCATCTGCTCGTCATGACCGCCACCCCCATCCCGCGCACGGTCGCGATGACGGTCTTCGGCGATCTGGAGACGTCCGTCCTCGACCAGCTCCCCGCCGGGCGTTCGCCCATCGCCAGCCATGTCGTCCCGGCCGCCGACAAGCCCCACTTTCTCGCGCGCGCGTGGGAGCGGGTACGCGAGGAGGTCGAAGGCGGCCACCAGGCGTACGTGGTCTGCCCGCGCATCGGCGACGAGGAGGACACCCCGGGCAAGGGCAAGCCGACGTCCGCCGAGGACGAGGCCGAGAAGCGCCCGCCCCTGGCCGTCCTCGAAGTCGCCGACCAGCTCGCGGGCGGCCCGCTCCAGGGCCTCAGGGTCGAGGTCCTGCACGGCCGCATGCAGCCCGACGACAAGGACGCCGTGATGCGCCGCTTCGCCGCCGGCGAGACGGACGTCCTGGTCGCCACGACGGTCATCGAGGTCGGGGTGAACGTCCCGAACGCCACGGCCATGGTGATCATGGACGCCGACCGGTTCGGTGTCTCCCAACTGCACCAGCTGCGTGGCCGCGTCGGCCGGGGCTCGGCCGCCGGACTCTGCCTCCTGGTCACCGAGATGCCGGAGGCCGGCGCGGCTCGCGCCCGGCTGAACGCCGTGGCGGCCACGCTCGACGGCTTCGAGCTCTCCCGCATCGACCTCGAACAGCGCCGGGAGGGCGATGTTCTGGGCCAGGCCCAGTCCGGCGTGCGCTCCTCGCTGCGCATGCTCACCGTCATCGACGACGAGGAGATCATCGCCGAGGCCCGCGAGGAGGCGGCCGCGGTCGTCGCCGCCGACCCCGGCCTCGAGCATCTCCCCGGCCTGCGCACCGCCCTGGACGCCCTGCTGGACGAGGAGCGCGAGCAGTACCTGGACAAGGGCTGACCAGAGAGCCATGCCGTCGGATCCATGCCGTCGGATCCATGCCGGCGGGCCACAGGGCCCCACGGCGCGCGGCCCGGGGACGGGGGCTGAGACACTGGACCCATCACACCGACCGCACCGAACCGCACCACAACAAGGACAGAGATGACCCGCGTGATCGCCGGCCGGGCCGGTGGACGCCGCCTGGCCGTCCCGCCGGGCACCGGCACCCGCCCCACCTCCGACCGAGCGCGCGAGGGCCTCTTCTCCACCTGGCAGTCCCTGCTCGGCGGCCCCTTGGAAGGGGAGCGCGTCCTCGACCTGTACGCGGGCTCGGGAGCCGTAGGACTGGAAGCCCTGTCGCGCGGCGCCGGTCACGCCCTGCTCGTCGAGGCCGACGCCCGCGCGGCGCGCATCCTCCGGGATAACGTGACGTCGCTCGGCCTGCCCGGCGCCGAAGTCAGGTCCGGCAAGGCGGAACAGATCATTCGCACAGGGGCCCCGACCGCCCCGTACGATCTCGTCTTCCTCGACCCGCCGTACGCCGTCGCGGACGACGATCTTGGCGAGATTCTGCTCACACTCCGCACCCGGGGCTGGCTCGCGGGCGAAGCTCTCGTCACCGTTGAGCGGAGTACTAGAGGCGGCGAATTCCGGTGGCCCGACGGCTTCGAGGCATTGCGCTCCCGTCGCTACGGCGAGGGAACGTTTTGGTACGGTCGCGCCGCCTCTACGTGCGAAGAGGCACGATGAACGGACTGGAGAGCGAGGGACCCAAGTTGCGCCGCGCCGTCTGTCCCGGGTCGTACGACCCCGTGACCAATGGACATCTCGACATCATCGCCCGCGCCTCCAAGCTGTACGACGTGGTGCATGTGGTCGTGATGATCAATCAGTCGAAGAAGGGCCTGTTCACGGTCGAGGAGCGCCTCGAGCTGCTCCGCCAGGTCACCGCCGAGTACGGCAACGTCGAGGTGGAGTCCTTCCACGGCCTCCTCGTCGACTTCTGCAAGGAGCGCGACATCCCCGCGATCGTCAAGGGTCTGCGCGCGGTCAGCGACTTCGACTACGAGCTGCAGATGGCCCAGATGAACAACGGCCTGTCGGGAGTCGAGACCCTCTTCGTCCCGACCAATCCCACCTACAGCTTCCTCTCCTCCTCGCTCGTCAAGGAGGTCGCGGCCTGGGGCGGCGACGTCTCGCATCTGGTGCCGCCGCTGGTCCTGGAAGCCCTGAACAAGCGCCATAGGGAGGCCTGAGGCGCCCGCCGGCCCGACCGTACGGACCTGACAACCCGTCACCCGGTGTCGGATGGTGCGGGAGTGGTCGTACAGTCGATCCGTCCGTCTCCATCACAGCTGTAGAGAGTGGCGAGCACACGGTGGACGTGCAGAAGAAGCTCGATGAGATCGTCGCGGCGGTCGGCAGCGCCCGTTCCATGCCCATGTCGGCCTCGTGCGTGGTCAACCGCTCCGAGCTGCTCTCCCTGCTCGAAGAGGTGCGCCAGGCCCTGCCGGGCTCCCTCGCCCAGGCCCAGGAGCTCATCGGCGGCCGCGAGCAGATGGTCGAGCAGGCCCGCCAGGAGGCCGAGCGGATCATCGAGTCCGCGCACGCCGAGCGCGGCTCGCTGATCTCCGGCACCGAGGTCGCCCGCCGCTCCCAGAACGAGGCGGATCGCATCCTCTCCGAGGCCCGCCAGGAGGCCGAGGAGATCCGCGCGGAGGCCGACGACTACGTCGACTCCAAGCTCGCCAACTTCGAGGTCGTCCTCACCAAGACCCTCGGCTCCGTCGGCCGTGGCCGCGAGAAGCTCCTGGGCACCGGGCCCGGCGTCGACGAGCACGGATACGAGGACGAGGACGCCCCCGAGCGCAGCCACGACCCCGAGACCCTGCGCCGCAACGCGGACGAATACGTCGACGTCAAGCTCGGCGCCTTCGAGGCCGTCCTGGCCAAGACCCTGGAGGCGGTCGGCCGCGGGCGCCAGAAGCTCCACGGCCGCATCGCCACCGACGACCTGGGCTCGCTCACGGACGACGGGGCTCCCGTGCAGCACACCACCGACGCCGAGTACCTGGACGGCCTCGCGGCCCCCGCGGACACCTCCGGCCGCCCCGCCGAACAGCCCCCGGGCGTGCCCGCCCAGCAGCCGTACGGCGGGCAGGACCAGCAGCAGTACGCCTACCAGCAGCAGACAGACGCGTACGCCTATCAGCAGCAGTACGCCCATCAGGACCCGTACGGGTACCAGCAGCAGACCGATCCGTACGGCGCCTATCCGCAGCAGCAGGGATACGGCCAGCAGGCCGCGTACGACCCCGGCCAGGACCAGCAGCAGGCGTACGGGCAACAGCAGCAGCCGCAGCAGCCACAGCAGCCGCATGAGCCCCAGCAGCCGCAGGCCCTCGACGAGACCAGCCTCTTCGACACGAGCATGATCAGCGCCGAACAGCTGCGCCAGTACGAGCAGGAACGCGGCGGAAGCTAGGCCCTGTCCGGCAGGAGGCCTGAGGCTGGGGCTCGCACCGGCACCCCGGCCGCGGGCGCACACCGGATTGGGCCGAGAGCGCAAGGTCCAGTATCCTGGCTCTTCGGTCGCGCGTACGTCCGCGATCCACGCTGCCCGGGAACATCCGGTGCGGCACCCCTGAGCTTCAAGATCGAAAGCAGGAATGGCCCTGAACGCCCGCCTCGACCATCGCAACCCTCTCGTGTTCGACACACATGAGCTGGGGCGACGTCCTGGTGCGCTGCAGCGCCTGACCCGCACGGTCGACGCTCCCAAGGATCTCGGTATCCAGGGTGTGATCGGAGTGCCGGAAGGCGCCCCGGTGGAGCTCGAACTCCGACTCGAGTCGGTCATGGAAGGTGTGCTCGTCACAGGCACCGCCCGTGCACAGGCCGAGGGGGAGTGCGTAAGGTGTCTGGAGCCGCTCGGGCTGGAACTCGAAGCGGATTTCCAGGAGATGTTCTCGTACCCTGACGCCGACGACCGGGGCCGCGTGATCGCGGAACCGGGCGACGACGCCGAGGACGACGAGGACAGGCTCTTCCTCGAGGACGGTTTGTTCGACCTCGAGTCGGTGCTGCGTGACGCGGTGGTGCTCGCACTGCCGATGCAGCCGGTGTGCCAGGAAGACTGCCCGGGTCTGTGCTCCCAGTGCGGAGCGCGGCTCGCTGACGACCCGGACCACCACCATGACGCCGTCGACATCCGTTGGGCGGCACTGCAGGGACTCGCCGGTTCACTCGAAGATGGCGAGAAGGACGAGATGAGCGGCGCCGAAGCGGGCGTCGACGAGAAGCAGGAGAAGTAGCCGTGGCTGTTCCGAAGCGGAAGATGTCGCGCAGCAACACGCGCCACCGCCGGTCGCAGTGGAAGGCTGCGGTCCCCACCCTGGTTGCGTGCGAGCGCTGCCACGAGCCCAAGCAGCAGCACATCGCCTGCCCCGCTTGCGGCACCTACAACAAGCGCCAGGTCCTCGAGGTCTGAGCGGCTGGTGAGAGGCTTCATGTCTGACGCCAAGGCGGATTCGAACGCCAAGAAAAAGGCGGACAACACAGCCTCGTCCCACACGCTTCTGGAAGGGCGGCTCGGGTACAAGCTCGAGTCCGCCCTTCTGGTGCGTGCGCTGACCCACCGTTCGTACGCGTACGAGAACGGCGGTCTGCCGACCAACGAGCGTCTGGAGTTCCTCGGGGACTCCGTCCTCGGTCTCGTGGTCACGGACACGCTGTACCGCACCCACCCCGACCTGCCCGAAGGCCAGCTGGCCAAGTTGCGGGCCGCGGTGGTCAACTCGCGTGCGCTGGCGGAGGTGGGCCGCGGGCTCGACCTGGGCTCCTTCATCCGGCTCGGCCGGGGCGAAGAGGGCACGGGCGGCAGGGACAAGGCGTCCATCCTCGCCGACACCCTCGAAGCGGTGATCGGCGCTGTCTATCTCGACCAGGGTCTCGAGGTGGCGGGCGAGCTCGTCCACCGGCTCTTCGACCCGCTGATCGAGAAGTCCTCGAATCTGGGCGCGGGCCTGGACTGGAAGACCAGTCTCCAGGAGCTCACGGCGACCGAGGGGCTCGGTGTGCCCGAGTACCTGGTCAGTGAGACCGGCCCGGATCATGAGAAGACCTTTACTGCTGCCGCCCGCGTCGGAGGCGTCTCGTACGGCACCGGCACCGGCCGCAGCAAGAAGGAGGCGGAGCAACAGGCGGCGGAGTCCGCCTGGCGTGAGATCCGCTCCGCCGCGGACGAGCGGATCGCGACGGCTCGCGCCAAGGCCGAAGCCGAGGAAGCCGAGGCGACCAAGGCGGCTGAAGCAGCTTCGGCTGAAGCCGAGGCGGCCGAAGCGGAGGCGGCCGAGACGCACGGGACCGCCGGCAGCCCCTCGGCCCCGGCGTCGGACACCACACCGGCCTGACGTCACCGCCCTCCTCGAACCCCCGCCGGGCCTCGGCCCGACGGGGGATTTCGCTTCCCGGGACCGGGCCGATCAGTGTCCTGCCCGACGCGATACGCTGCCGACATCCGTCGTCACCCCCGTGCCTCCGAGGAGCCCCGTGCCCGAACTTCCTGAGGTCGAGGTCGTACGGCGCGGACTGGAGCGCTGGGTCAGCGGGCGGGTGGTCGCCGACACGGAGGTGCTGCACCCACGTGCGGTACGCCGTCACATCGCGGGCGGCGAGGACTTCGGAGCCCGGCTCAAGGGCCACCGGATCGGGCTCGCCCAGCGCCGCGGTAAGTACCTGTGGCTGCCGCTCGCCGACTCCCAGAGCGCCGTCCTCGCGCACCTCGGCATGAGCGGCCAGCTCCTCGTCCAGCCGGAGGGCGCGCCCGACGAGAAGCATCTGCGCATCCGCGTCAGCTTCGCCGACGCCCTGAACACCGAACTCCGATTCGTCGACCAACGCACCTTCGGCGGGCTCTCGTTGCACGCCACCACGACCGACGGACTGCCCGACGTCATCGCGCACATCGCCCGCGATCCGCTGGACCCGCTGTTCGACGACGCGGCCTTCCACGAGGCGCTGCGGCGCCGGCGTACGACCATCAAGCGCGCCCTGCTCGACCAGTCGCTGATCAGCGGCGTCGGCAACATCTACGCGGACGAGGCGCTGTGGCGCGCGCGACTGCACTACGAGCGCCCGACCACCGGTTTCACGCGCCCGCGCGCGGCCGAACTCCTCGGCCACATACGGGACGTGCTGGACGAGGCCCTCACCGCCGGCGGCACCAGCTTCGACAGCCTGTACGTGAACGTGAACGGCGAGTCGGGCTACTTCGACCGGTCCCTCGACGCGTACGGGCGGGAGGGCGAGCCCTGCCGACGCTGCGGCACGCTGATCCGGCGGCGGCCCTGGATGAACCGGTCCAGCTACTTCTGCCCGCGCTGCCAGCGTCCCGCCCGTCTCCCACCGCCGTCCTCAGCCGAGCGCTCCGCGCGCCCCTCCTGACGCGCGCATCGCGTCGTAGCGCTCACGCGCCGCCAGGATCTCCGCCATGTTCCCCTCCACGAAGTGGACGAGGGGCAGTAGCCGCTCGGCGACGCCGCGGCCCAGCGGAGTCAGTTCGTAGTCCACGCGCGGCGGGTTCGTGGGCTGCGCCTCGCGATGCACGAGGCCGTCACGCTCCAGTGCGTGCAGCGTCTGGGACAGCATCTTCTCGCTCACGCCGTCCACGCGCCGACGCAGTTCGTTGAAGCGGAGCGAGCCCTCGTACAACGCCCCGAGGGTGAGCCCACCCCAGCGCCCCGTGACGTGCTCCAAGGTGCCCCGGGAGGGACAGGCCTTGGAGAACACGTCGAACGGAAGATCCGGTCGCTCCGTGAGGTCCATACCTTCAGCGTACTCCGACGCAGCGCTAACCCACAGGTGGCGCTAACCAATGGTTATCGCTTACCGGTCGTCTCAGTAGCCGAAGTTCTGCGTCCACCAAGGGCCGCCGGAGCCGAAGTGCACGCCGACGCCCAGGGTCTTGAAGTCGCAGTTCAGTATGTTCGCGCGGTGGCCGGGGCTGTCCATCCAGGCCGCCATCACCGCCGCGGCGTCGGCCTGCCCGCGGGCTATGTTCTCGCCGCCGAGGTTCGTTATGCCCGCCTTCTCCGCACGGTCCCAGGGCGTGGCGCCGCTCGGGTCGGTGTGGTCGAAGAAGTTCCGGTCGGCCATGTCCTCGCTGAAGGCCTCGGCCAGCGCGGCCAGCGCCCTGGACGACGTCACGGGGCTGCAACCCGCCTTCTTCCGCTCCTTGTTCACCAGCGAGAGCACCGCTGCCTCGGCCGCGGTCTCCGGGGACACCGCCTTCGGCGGGATGGGCTTGGGTACCTTCGTGGCCGTACGCGTGGGAGTCGGCTTCGTCGTCGACTTCTCCGGCGCCTTCGTGGTCGGCTTCGCGGAGGGCTTCTTCGTCGGCTCGTCCGTCGCCTTCGTGGGCGTCGCCGACGGTGAGGGGGAGCGGTCGGCGTCACGACTCGTGCCCGAGTCGCCGCGGTCGTCCGGGGAGCCGTCCGTGCCGCCCTGCGTCTGAAGCCCGGTCGGTGAGTTCGCGGTCTGCACGTTGCCCGCGTTGTTGTCGCCGTTCGAGTCACCGCCGGGCAGCAGCCCGGAGGCGACCGCGACGGCACCCATCGCGACGGCGGCGGAGACGCCGAGCAGACCCGTGCGTACAGGCGTCGCGGCCTTCTTGCGGCGGCGCGAACCACCGCGCCGAGGGCCGTCGAGAGGCGTGAAGCCGGGCGAGCCGGAGTACGGCGAGCCGGAGCGAGGCGAGGCGGCGTACGCCGTGGTGGCGTACGCGTCGACGTCGCCCGTTGCGTAGAGGTAGGCCTCGCTGCTCTGGTACGTGTCACCCGGCGCGTAGCGGTCGCTCATGCCATAGCCGCCGGCGCTGACCGTCGAGAAGGGGTCAGTCGCGTAGTCACCCGCGTCGGCCGTCGAGTAGCCGCCCGTATAGGTTCCGTGCGTTTGCGTGACCCCCGTGGCGCGGCCTGTGGCGGCGCGCCCGGCGGCGGAGCGTCGGTGGCGTCCCATCTCCTGGCCTTCCTCATCCATACGGTCAACGTTCCTCACTCGAACGGGTGAGGTTCATTGGGTCGGGACGGTACCGCATGGCGCAGGGGGAGGAAGCGCTCCCGGAGCAATTGCTTGGTTAGCGTGCACCCATGAACGAAGATGTGCGGCTGGTGGCCTGGGTGCGCGGAAGGGTACAAGGTGTCGGTTTTCGCTGGTTCACGCGTGCCAAGGTGTTGGAGATCGGCGGCTTGAGTGGCTTTGCTCTCAATCTGCCGGACGGACGGGTCCAGGTGGTGGCGGAGGGCCCGCGGACCGGATGCCAGGGGCTGCTCGACTGGCTCCAGGGTGACGACACGCCCGGCCTCGTCGAGGGAGTGACTGAGATTTGGGACACGCCCCGGGGCGGCTACGACGGCTTCGCCATCCGCTGAGATCCCTCGCCGTTCGACCGGTCGGAACACCGCAGGCCGGGCGCTCAGACAGGCCCGAGGCACCTGCCCCGGGCAGAAACCGCCTGGTTGTTGCCAAGAACCGCTTGCCGTGGCAGGCTCCGCAAGGAAGGATGATCGACACGCCCTCAGGGCCCCCGAGGAGAGGTCGCGCCGCCCGTTTTCCGGCCGCGCGCACGGGGCTGCCCGCCAATACGGGGCGTGATCGTGTTGACCGTCAAACTTTTTGGTGAGACGCTGAAAGCCCCGCGCACCTTAGCTGTTTGGCATGTAAGAACGGCAGCAAAAACTCAACAGTGCCAAGCATCACGGGTGCGATTCCCTCACGACCCACACCGTTCCGGTCGGTCACTCAGTGTGGAGGACCATCCATCATGGCAAAGGCGCTTCTCGGTTACGTCGGCGGCTCTGACCCGCGACTCCTCGCCGAGATGCGACGGCTCCAGCAGCGCGTACAGGACCTGGAATCCGAGCTCGTACGGATCCAGGCCGAGAACGACGCGTTGACGGCTGCCGCTTCTCACGACGAGCTTATGGAGAGCATCGACGTACCCCAGGCGGAGCCTGCGCTCACCTGACCATCCAGCACCGCTACGACGCGATCAGTGATCAGCTGTCCGTGTCAAGTCGCTCAACCAGTGTTTGCAAGGGACGCTTCGGCGTCCCTTCTTTCTTGGCCCCGCGTACTCTGTCCCGCGCACTCTTTCACTCTCTTTAACGTCTGATGTGCCCTGCACGTTCATGGGTGAAACCGCGGGTTCATGGAGTGAGACACAGGTGCGAGGTAAAGTCCAGCGGCGTGCACCTCAAGGCCCTGACCCTCCGCGGGTTCAAATCGTTCGCCTCGGCGACCACGCTGCGGTTCGAGCCGGGCATCACGTGTGTCGTGGGCCCCAACGGTTCGGGCAAGTCCAATGTCGTGGACGCGCTCAGCTGGGTCATGGGCGAGCAGGGGGCCAAGTCGCTGCGCGGCGGCAAGATGGAGGACGTCATCTTCGCCGGCACCACCGGGCGGCCGCCGCTCGGCCGCGCCGAGGTGTCCCTGACCATCGACAACTCCGACGGTGCGCTGCCCATCGAGTACGCCGAGGTCACCATCACGCGGATCATGTTCCGCAACGGCGGCAGCGAGTACCAGATCAACGGCGACACCTGCCGTCTCCTGGACATCCAGGAACTGCTCTCCGACTCCGGCATCGGCCGGGAGATGCACGTCATCGTCGGCCAGGGCCAGCTCGACTCCGTCCTGCACGCCGATCCGATGGGCCGCCGCGCCTTCATCGAGGAGGCCGCGGGCGTCCTCAAGCACCGCAAGCGCAAGGAGAAGGCGCTGCGGAAGCTGGACGCGATGCAGGCGAACCTCGCGCGCGTGCAGGACCTGACGGACGAGCTGCGGCGTCAGCTCAAGCCACTGGGCCGGCAGGCGGCGGTCGCGCGCCGGGCAGCGGTGATCCAGGCGGACCTCCGCGACGCCCGCCTGCGTCTGCTCGCCGACGATCTCGTACGACTCCGCCAGGCGCTCCAGGCCGAGGTCGCCGACGAGGCCGCGCTCAAGGAACGCAAGGACGCCGCCGAGGCCGAGCTGAAGAAGGCACTCCAGCGGGAGGCGCAGCTCGAGGACGAGGTGCGGCGCCTCACACCACGGCTCCAGCGAGCCCAGCAGACCTGGCACGAGCTGTCGCAGCTGGCCGAGCGGGTGCGCGGGACGATCTCGCTGGCCGACGCGCGCGTCAAGAGCGCCTCCAGCCAGCCTCCCGAGGAGCGTCGCGGACGCGATCCCGAGGACATGGAGCGCGAGGCCACCCGGATCCGTGAGCAGGAGGCCGAGCTGGAGGCGGCTCTGGAGGCGGCCGAGCGGGCCTTGGAGGACACGGTCGACCATCGCGCCGAACTGGAGCGCGAACTGGCGGTGGAGGAGCGGCGCCTGAAGGACGTGGCCCGCGCCATCGCCGACCGCCGCGAGGGGCTCGCCCGGCTGAACGGCCAGGTCAACGCGGCCCGTTCGCGTGCCGCCTCGGCCCAGGCCGAGATCGACCGCCTGGCCTCCGCGCGGGACGAGGCCCAGGAGCGGGCTGTCGCGGCGCAGGAGGAGTACGAGGCGCTCAAGGCCGAGGTCGACGGTCTGGACGCGGGCGACGCGGATCTGACCGAGCGGCACGAGGCGGCCAAGTCGGCGCTGGCCGAGGCCGAGACCGCCCTCGCGACGGCCCGCGAGGCGGCCACGTCCGCGGAACGCAGGCGCGCGGCCACCCAGGCCCGCCACGAGGCACTGGCCCTCGGCCTGCGCCGCAAGGACGGCACGGGCGCGCTGCTGGAGGCGCAGGACCGTCTCACCGGACTGCTCGGCCCGGCCGCCGAGCTGTTGTCGGTGACCCCGGGCCACGAGGTCCCGCTCGCCGCCGCCTTCGGCGCGGCTGCGGACGCCATCGCGGTGACTACCCCGTCCTCGGCCGCCGACGCCATCCGCCTGCTCCGCAAGCGGGACGCGGGACGAGCGGCCCTGCTGCTGGCGGGGGCGCCCGAGGAGACGGCGGCGAGGGCGAGCGCCCTTGACGCGGCACAGCCGACGGGGACTCGCCCCGCAGCCGCCCCGCCCTACGGCGACCCCGGCGGCGCACCGCCGGAGCGCGGCGGTCCCGGGTACCCGTACGCCGCCGATCTGGTCCGGGGCCCCTCCGAACTCATGCCCGCCGTACGCCGTCTGCTGCGCGGCATCGTGGTGGTGGGGACCCTTGAGGACGCCGAGGATCTTGTGTACGCGCGGCCGGATCTCACCGCCGTCACCGCCGAAGGCGATCTGCTCGGGGCGCACTTCGCACACGGTGGGTCGGCCGGGGCGCCGAGTCTGCTCGAAGTGCAGGCGTCCGTCGACGAAGCCGCTGCCGAGCTCGAAGAACTCGCCGTGCGGTGCGAGGAGTTGACCGAGGCCCAGCACCTCGCCACCGAACAGCGCAGAGAACGTGTGGCGCTGGTCGAGGAGCTGGGGGAGCGACGGCGGGCCGGTGAGCGGGAGCGGTCGGCGGTGGCCCAGCAGCTGGGACGGCTGGCCGGGCAGGCGCGAGGGGCCGCCGGGGAGGCGGAGCGCAGCACCGCCGCGGCCGCGCGGGCGCAGGAGGCCCTCGACAGGGCCGTACAGGAGGCGGAAGAGCTGGCCGAACGGCTCGCCGTGGCCGAGGAGATGCCGGTCGAGGAGGAGCCCGACACCTCCGTGCGGGACCGGCTCGCCGCGGACGGAGCCAATGCGCGGCAGACCGAGATGGAGGCCCGGCTCCAGGTGCGTACGCATGAGGAGCGGGTCAAGGGGCTTGCGGGGCGGGCCGATTCGCTGGACCGGGCCGCGCGCGCCGAACGTGAGGCACGCGCGCGTGCCGAGCAGCGCAGGGCGAGGCTCAGGCACGAGGCCGCCGTCGCCGAGGCCGTGGCCGCGGGCGCTCGGCAACTCCTCGCGCATGTCGAGGTCTCGGTGGGCAGGGCCGACGAGGAGCGCGCCGCCGCCGAGAGCGCCAAGGCGCTGAGGGAGCAGGATCTCGTCGCGGCTCGCAACGAGGGACGGGATCTCAAAGCGGAACTCGACAAACTCACGGATTCAGTGCACCGCGGCGAGGTACTCGGCGCCGAGAAGCGGCTGCGGATCGAGCAGCTGGAGTCGAAGGCGCTGGAGGAACTCGGTGTGGAACCGGCGGGTCTCGTGGCCGACTACGGCCCGGATCAGCTCGTGCCGCCCTCGCCCCCCGCCGAGGGCGAGGAACTGCCCGAGGACCCCGAGCACCCGCGCAACCAGCCCCGGCCGTTCGTCCGTGGAGAGCAGGAGAAGCGGCTCAGGTCGGCCGAGCGGGCCTACCAGCAGCTCGGCAAGGTCAACCCGCTGGCCCTGGAGGAGTTCGCCGCCCTCGAGGAGCGCCACAAGTTCCTCAGTGAGCAGCTGGAGGACCTCAAGAAGACGCGCGCCGATCTTCTGCAGGTGGTGAAGGAAGTCGACGAGCGCGTCGAGCAGGTCTTCACCGAGGCCTTCTGGGATACGGCCCGGGAGTTCGAAGGTGTCTTCAGCCGGCTGTTCCCGGGCGGTGACGGGCGGCTGATCCTGACCGATCCCGACAACATGCTCACCACGGGCGTGGATGTGGAGGCCCGGCCTCCGGGGAAGAAGGTCAAGCGCCTGAGCCTGCTGTCCGGTGGTGAGCGCTCGCTGACCGCCGTGGCGATGCTCGTGTCGATCTTCAAGGCGCGGCCGAGCCCGTTCTATGTGATGGACGAGGTCGAGGCGGCGCTCGACGACACCAACCTGCAACGGCTCATCCGGATCATGCAGGAGCTGCAGGAGGCCTCGCAGCTGATCGTGATCACCCACCAGAAGCGCACGATGGAGGTCGCCGACGCGCTGTACGGCGTCTCCATGCAGGGCGACGGGGTGTCGAAGGTCATCAGTCAGCGACTTCGTTAGCCGTGCGGTGCCGCAGCTCTGCGGCTGCGGGGCACATTACATTCAATCATTGAACACAAGTCCTTCACTTGCGCAGGTGTGACGCTGGTAAATCCATCGTCACCCCCCTGTTGACTTCGATACTTGAAGGCATAACCTCGGAAACATTGCATTTACCTTCAGGTGGTGGGCGGCGCGGCAGGACGCTGTGTGCCGCTGGAAAGGTCCGCCCCCACCCCGGCAGCGAGGCCGGTGGCCCGAGGAGATACATGTGACCAGCTCAGCGCAGGCACTCAAGTCAGGAGCCCGAGAGGCTCATCCCGAGCATCTCGCCCATGTCATCTTCATCGCGGCCGCGGCCGCGATGGGCGGCTTCCTCTTCGGCTACGACAGCGCCGTGATCAACGGCGCCGTCGAAGCCGTCCGGGACCGCTACGACATCGGCTCCGCAGCCCTGGCCCAGGTCATCGCCATCGCACTGATCGGCTGTGCGATCGGTGCCGCCACGGCGGGCCGGATCGCCGACCGCATCGGCCGCATCCGCTGTATGCAGATCGCGGCCGTGCTGTTCACGGTGAGCGCCGTCGGTTCCGCGCTGCCCTTCGCGCTGTACGACCTGGCGCTCTGGCGCGTCGTCGGCGGCTTCGCCATCGGTATGGCCTCCGTGATCGGCCCCGCCTACATCGCCGAGGTCGCCCCCGCCGCCTACCGGGGACGGCTCGCCTCCTTCCAGCAGGCCGCGATCGTCATCGGCATCGCCGTCTCGCAGCTGGTCAACTGGGGCATCCTGAACGCCGCGGACGGCGACCAGCGCGGCAAGCTGCTGGGCCTGGAGGCCTGGCAGGTCATGCTCGGCGTCATGGTCGTCCCGGCCGTCCTCTACGGCCTGCTCTCCTTCGCGATCCCCGAGTCGCCGCGCTATCTCATCGCCGTCGGCAAGGAGGCGCGCGCCCGTGAGGTGCTCGCCGAGGTCGAGGGCAAGGGCGTCGACCTGGACGCCCGTGTGCTGGAGATCGAGCAGGCCATGAAGAGCGAGCACAGGTCCGTCTTCAAGGACCTGCTCGGCGGCAGCTTCTTCTTCAAGCCGATCGTCTGGATCGGCATCGGCCTCTCCGTCTTCCAGCAGTTCGTCGGCATCAACGTCGCGTTCTACTACTCCTCGACGCTGTGGCAGTCGGTCGGCGTCGACCCGACGGAGTCGTTCTTCTACTCGTTCACGACGTCGATCATCAACATCGTCGGCACAGTGATCGCCATGATCTTCGTCGACCGGATCGGTCGCAGGCCGCTCGCGCTCATCGGTTCCGTGGGCATGGTCATCGGTCTCGCCCTGGAGGCCTGGGCCTTCTCCTTCGACCTCGTCGACGGCAAGCTGCCCAGCACCCAGGGGTGGGTGGCGCTGATCGCCGCCCACGTGTTCGTCCTGTTCTTCGCCCTCTCCTGGGGCGTGATCGTCTGGGTCTTCCTCGGCGAGATGTTCCCGAACAAGATCCGCGCCGCCGCCCTCGGCGTCGCCGCATCCGCGCAGTGGATCGCCAACTGGGCCATCACCGCGAGCTTCCCGTCCCTGGCCGAGTGGAACCTCTCCGTGACCTACGTGATCTACACGGCCTTCGCCGCCCTCTCCATCCCCTTCGTGCTCAAGTTCGTGACGGAGACCAAGGGCAAGGCATTGGAGGAGATGGGCTAGGCCGGCCCGTACGCCTCGCGGGCTCCCGCAGAGCCCGCGACGGCTCCCCGAAGCGCGGGGAGACGGGCCCAGTCCCCGCTGCCCTCTCCCCGTACCCGTAAGACGTACTGCCCCGGCTCATCCCTCCAGGGTCTTGAGCCGGGGCAGTACGTTTTCGCAGAACAGGTGCATGCTGCGCCAGCCCTCGTCGACCGGCATCCCGCCGGACAGCGGATGCAGTACGTAGCTGTCGAGGCCCTGGGCCAGGCACTCGTCCGGCGTCAGGATCCGGTACACGCCCTCGGCGCGCAGCTCGTCGACCGTCGTGGCCTCCGACTTCACCGCGGAACGGATGTCGCCGGACTGCCAGGAGGCGTACGTCCGTGCCTCGTGCAGGAAGTGCTCTCCGTGCTCGGCCCACACGCGGTCCGGATCCTCGGCGAGGTGCAGCAGCGGGGTGACGGCCGCAGGCATCATGGTCCAGCCCTCCGTGCCGTATTCGACCAGTCGCTCCTTGTAGTACGCCTCCAGCTCCGGCAGATGCGCGCTCGGGAAGAACGGCAGCCCGAGCCGGGCGGCACGCCGGGCCGCGGCCTTCGACGAGCCCCCGACCAGCAGGAGCGGGTGAGGCCGGGTGAACGGGCGTGGTGTGACGCGGACCGTACGGCCGCGGAACTCGAACTCCTCGCCCGACCAGGCCTTGAGCACCGTCTCCAGCAGCTCGTCCTGGAGTTTTCCACGCCGCTTCCACTCGACGTCGAAGAGCGCGTACTCCTCGGGCCGGTACCCGATCCCCGCTACGGTCACCAGGCGTCCGCCGCTGAGCAGGTCCAGTACGGCGATCTCCTCGGCCAGCCGCAGCGGATCGTGCAGCGGGCCGATGATCGCCGAGATGGTGACCGCGATCCGCCGGGTCGCTCCGAAGACCGCGCCCGCGAAGGCGAAGGGTGAGGGCAGCCAGTTGTTGGCGACGCCGTGGTGCTCCTCGGTCTGCACGGTGGTCATCCCGCGGTCGTCGGCGTACGCGGCCATCTCCAGGGCGGCCTGGTAGCGGGCGCTGAGCGATTCGCTCGTCGCGCCGGGTTCGACCAGGTTGAAGCGTATGACCGTGACAGGCATCGCGGGCCCCCTTCGACGGGTTCGGGAGAAGGGGGACGGTAGCTGACGGGGCGTCAGACGGCTAGAGAGGCGACATCAGGACGCCGTGGTGGGCCCGGCGGGACGGACCCGTCCGGCCTGCGGGGAAGGACCGTCCGGCCCGCGGGGAAGGGCGGCCCGGCCGCGGGGAAGGAAAGTCCACGCGAGGAGGACGGACGATCGTCAGAGGGGTCACGCCATACTGGTGGAGTTATGGAAATCCTCATCCTTGCTGTAGTCATCGCCGTGGTCGTGATCGCCGCGCTCGGCGGGCTCGTCGTCGGCAGCCGCAAGAAGAAGCGGCTGCCTCCGCAGGCGCCCACCACGACGCCCGACATCACCGCCCCTCCGGCCGAGCCGCACGTCGGCGACGAGGCCGAGACACCGCGCGAAGAACCGCGCCGCACGATCGAGGAGGTGGATCTTCCGGACACCTCGGGGGCCGTTGCCGTCGAGGAACCCCCGGCCGCTCCCGAGATCGAGATCCCCGAGCCGACCGCCGGGCGCCTGGTGCGTCTGCGCGCCCGGCTCTCCCGCTCGCAGAACGCGCTCGGCAAGGGGCTGCTCACGCTGCTCTCGCGCGAGCACCTCGACGACGACACCTGGGAGGAGATCGAGGACACGCTGCTCACCGCCGATGTCGGTGTGCAGCCCACCCAGGAGCTGGTCGAGCGGCTGCGTGAGCGTGTGAAGGTGCTCGGCACCCGCACGCCCGAGGAACTGCGTGGCCTGCTGCGCGAGGAGCTGCTCACGCTGGTCGGTGCCGACCTGGACCGCACCGTCCGGACCGAGCCGGAGGCCAGCAAGCCCGGCATCGTGATGGTCGTCGGCGTCAACGGCACCGGCAAGACGACCACCACAGGCAAGCTCGCCCGTGTCCTCGTGGCCGACGGCCGGAGTGTCGTCCTCGGTGCCGCCGACACCTTCCGTGCCGCCGCCGCCGATCAGCTGCAGACCTGGGGCGAGCGGGTCGGCGCCCACACCGTGCGCGGCCCCGAGGCCGGCGACCCCGCTTCCGTCGCCTTCGACGCGGTCAAGGAAGGCAAGGAGATCGGCGCCGACGTCGTCCTCATCGACACCGCCGGGCGGCTGCACACCAAGACCGGCCTCATGGACGAGCTCGGCAAGGTCAAGCGCGTCGTCGAGAAGCACGCGCCGCTCGACGAGGTGCTGCTCGTCCTGGACGCCACCACCGGTCAGAACGGCCTGGTGCAGGCCCGTGTCTTCGCCGAGGTCGTCGACATCACGGGCATCGTCCTGACCAAGCTCGACGGCACGGCCAAGGGCGGCATCGTCGTCGCTGTCCAGCGCGAGCTGGGCGTCCCCGTCAAGCTCGTCGGTCTCGGCGAGGGCGCGGACGACCTGGCACCGTTCGAGCCGGAAGCCTTCGTGGATGCTCTTATCGGCGACTGAGCGCGCGTACGCGAGTACCTGGAACCCGGTACACACCCGAGACAGGGCCCCACGCCATGGTGCAGATGGTGTGGGGCCCTGCGTTCTGTGCGCCTGAACCGGTGCCGCTCTCGCGCATGTGGTTGCTCGCCGTCGTCAGCGCCGCCCGTCGGGAGCGCCGCCCGTCTGGGCTACGCGCGCGAGCGATGCGCCACGTACGCCAAGGTTCCCAGCAGCAGCCTCGCGGCCGGCGGCTTCGTCGCCGTGTCGAGGGCGGGGGAGCGCAGCCAGCGGACCGGGCCGAGGCCGGCGCGGTCGGAGGGCGGGGCCGTGATGTGCATACCGGCGCCCAGGCCGTGCAGGTCGAGCGACGCGTCGTCCCAGCCCATGCGGTAGAGCAGCTCGGGCAGCTCGGCCGCCGCGCCGGGGGCGACGAAGAAGTGAGCGCGGCCGTCCGGGGTCGCCGTCACGGGGCCCAGCGGGAGCCCCATCCGTTCGAGCCGGATCAGCGCGCGACGCCCGGCTGCCTCGGCGACCTCGATCACGTCGAAGGCGCGCCCCACGGGCAGCATCACCGCGGCGCCGGGAAACTCGCTCCAGGCCTCGGTCGCCTCGTCGAGCGTGGCACCGGCCGGAATGACCGGCGCGAAGCCCAGCGGATGGGACCCCGGGGCCGGGCAGTCGGTGCTGCCGCACGAGCAGGCCCCCGCGGCCGCTCGGGCGCCGGGCACCACGTCCCAGCCCCACAGTCCGGTGAACTCGGCCACGGCGGTGCACTCTGACGAGCGGCCGCGGCGCCGTGAGCCGGGTCGGATTTCGCGAATCCCCCGGCTGCCGCCGATCGTGAAGCCCATGCCCCCTCCAACGGGTTCAGCTCGCCGATGGTTACGCGACGGAATCGGAACGTGACTCTGCGTTCCCATCGGTGCCTGGAACCAAGCGGCGCCCGAGTGTGTCCCGGGTTGCGTGTTCGGCTCCGTGCGCCCCATCGTGCATCGCTGCTCCCACTCCTTGCCGTCCTGTGTCAAGTGAATCGCGTGGAGGCAATCAGGAGTTCATTCAAAGGGGTGGCGAATGGTGGCGTTTCGGAGTTCCCCATGGCTGGACGGGTGATCGTAGGATTACTGTCAGTGCACGGTCCTGGGGACGCATGCACTCGTGGGTATGCCGGAGGCAAGTCGGTTCCTCGTTCGAGAGGTGAGAACCACCGGACGGGCGACCGCGGTTACCGGCAATCTGGTAGGGCTTGGCGCACACAACGCGCAAGTGGTTTCAGGGATGGGGGCGTTCCAGTGGGCGGCAACGGCGGAAGCGGTATGAACGCTGACAAGCGCCCCAACGATCTGCTGGGTTCGTGGTTCGTGCGCAGCGGCTGGTCCAAGGGCGAGCTGGCGCGCCAGGTGAACCGACGGGCTCGTCAGCTGGGGGCCAACCACATCTCCACGGACACCTCGCGTGTGCGCCGCTGGCTCGACGGGGAGAACCCGCGCGAGCCGATCCCGCGGATCCTGTCCGAGCTGTTCTCCGAGCGCTTCGGCTGTGTCGTCGCCGTCGAGGACCTCGGTCTGCGCGCCGCACATCAGTCACCGTCCGTGTCCGGGGTCGACCTGCCCTGGACGGGCCCGCAGACCGTCGCGCTGATCAGTGAGTTCTCGCGCAGCGACCTGATGCTGGCCCGCCGCGGCTTCCTCGGTACGTCGCTGGGGCTGTCCGCCGGCTCCGCGCTGATCGAGCCCATGCAGCGCTGGCTGGTGCCCGGCCCCACCGCGCCCCGCGACGAGCCCGAGTCCTCCGCCGCCTCACGTCGCGCCGGCCGGCTTTCCAGGCCCGAGCTCGATCTGCTCGAGTCCACCACGGCCATGTTCCGGCAGTGGGACGCCCAGTGCGGTGGCGGCCTGCGCCGCAAGGCGGTCGTCGGCCAGTTGCACGAGGTGACGGACCTCCTCCAGGAGCCGCAGCCCGGGGCCACCGCCAAGCGCCTGTTCAAGGTCGCCGCCGAGCTCGCCGAGCTGGCCGGCTGGATGAGCTACGACGTCGGGCTGCAGCCCACCGCGCAGAAGTACTTCGTCCTCGCCCTGCACGCCGCGAAGGAAGCCGGCGACAAGCCGCTGGGCTCGTACATTCTGTCCAGCATGAGCCGCCAGATGATCCACCTCGGACGGCCCGACGACGCCCTGGAGCTGATCCACCTCGCGCAGTACGGGAGCCGCGACTGCGCGAGCCCGCGTACGCAGTCCATGCTGTATGCGATGGAGGCCCGGGCCTACGCCAATATGGGCCAGCCCGGCAAGTGCAAGCGCGCCGTCCGGATGGCCGAGGACAGCTTCCAGGACGCCGAGGAGTCCGCCGAGCCCGAGCCCGACTGGATCCGCTTCTTCTCCGAGGCGGAACTGCACGGGGAGAACTCCCACTCCTACCGCGACCTGGCCTATGTGGCGGGCCGCAGCCCCACCTACGCCTCGCTCGCCGAGCCGGCCATGGCGAAGGCCGTCGACCTCTTCGAGAAGGACGCCGAGCATCAGCGTTCGTACGCACTCAACCTCATCGGGATGGCCACGGTGCATCTGCTGCAGCGGGAGCCCGAGCAGGGCGCGGTGCTGGCCAAAAGGGCCCTCACGATCGCCAAGAAGGTGCGCTCCGAGCGGGTCAACACTCGTATCCGAAAGACCGTCGACACGGCCGTACGCGACTTCGGAGACACCGCCGAGGTGCTGGATCTGACCGAGCAACTGGCCGTTGATCTGCCCGAGACCGCGGACGCGGTCTGACCCCGGGACTCCGGCCGCGGCCCGCCATCCCGAACAGCCCGACTCGGCTCCCTCATGCCAGGTCACCGGATGGCCGGCCGTGGCCGGTTCCGCTGCCTCAGGGGAAGGTTGCGCCACGATAACGATGGGCGCGACCGGCATCCGGCAGTTCATCGACACGTAACACGCAGGGCGTCTTCGTCACGGCAGTGAAACATCGAGGGGCTTCGACCGAAACGGCGCTGCGCCAATCTCGTGCCGCATAACCCGCCTCACCCTCCTGCCCGCTCAAAGGCTTCGCCCGCACGGGGCCGTACCAACAACGAGGAGACGCCGATGGCACCGGCCATCACGCTTGCGGCGGAGACGCATCTGTCCTCCGCCAACACAGGCTTCATGCTCATCTGTTCCGCCCTGGTGCTGATCATGACGCCCGGACTGGCCTTCTTCTACGGAGGCATGGTCCGCGTCAAGAGCACCCTGAACATGCTGATGATGAGCTTCATCAGCATGGGGATCATCACCATCCTGTGGGTGCTGTACGGCTTCTCCCTCGCATTCGGGACCGACAGCGGCAGCATCATCGGCTGGTCTTCGGACTACGTGGGCCTGAGTGGAATCGGCCTGACCCAGCTCTGGGACGGCTACACCATCCCGATCTACGTCTTCGCCGTCTTCCAGCTGATGTTCGCGATCATCACGCCCGCCCTGATCAGCGGCGCGCTCGCCGACCGCGTGAAGTTCACGGCCTGGTCCCTGTTCATTGCCCTGTGGGCCACGGTCGTGTACTTCCCGATCGCGCACTGGGTGTGGGGCACGGGTGGCTGGGCGTTCGAGCTCGGTGTGATCGACTTCGCCGGTGGTACGGCGGTCCACATCAACGCGGGTGCCGCGGCGCTCGGCGTGATCCTCGTCATCGGCAAGCGCGTCGGCTTCAAGAAGGACCCGATGCGCCCGCACAGCCTGCCGCTGGTCATGCTCGGCGCCGGTCTGCTGTGGTTCGGCTGGTTCGGATTCAACGCCGGCTCGTGGCTCGGCAACGATGACGGCGTCGGCGCGCTGATGTTCATCAACACGCAGATCGCCACCGCCGCGGCCATGCTGGCCTGGCTGCTCTACGAGAAGATCCGCCACGGCGCGTTCACCACGCTTGGTGCCGCCTCCGGCGCGGTCGCCGGTCTGGTCGCGATCACCCCGTCCGGTGGTTCCGTGTCCCCGCTCGGCGCGATCGCGGTCGGCGCCATCGCCGGTGTGCTCTGCGCCATGGCCGTGGGTCTCAAGTACAAGTTCGGCTACGACGACTCGCTCGACGTGGTCGGCGTCCACCTGGTCGGCGGTGTCGTGGGCTCCCTGCTCATCGGCTTCTTCGCCACCGGCGGCGGCCAGTCCGACGCGTCGGGCCTCTTCTACGGCGGCGGACTCGACCAGTTCTGGAAGCAGTGCGCCGGTGTCTTCGCGGTCCTCGCCTACTCCCTGGTCGCCTCCGCGGTCCTCGCCTTCCTGATCGACAAGACGATCGGGATGCGGGTCTCCGAGGACGACGAGGTCGCGGGCATCGACCAGGCGGAGCACGCCGAGACCGCATACGACTTCAGTGGTGGCGGCGGCGGCGCGGCGTTCAGCGCCGCACCCTCCTCCCCGTCTCAGGACGCCCCGGCGAGCAAGAAGGTGGACGCATGAAGCTCATCACCGCCGTCGTCAAGCCCCACCGGCTCGACGAGATCAAGGAAGCCCTCCAGGCCTTCGGGGTACACGGCCTGACGGTCACGGAGGCCAGCGGCTACGGTCGGCAGCGGGGACACACCGAGGTCTACCGGGGCGCCGAGTACACGGTCGACCTGGTGCCCAAGATCCGCATCGAGGTGCTGGCCGAGGAGGACGACGCCGAGCAGATCGTCGACGTCATCGTCAAGGCGGCCCGTACCGGCAAGATCGGAGACGGCAAGGTCTGGTCCATCCCGGTCGAGACGGCTGTCCGGGTCCGGACCGGCGAGCGCGGACCCGACGCGCTCTAAGGGCAGGGAAGAAGAACAGGAGTCGCTGGGTGACGAGTACGGACGTACGCAAGGATGCAGAGGACTCGGGACCCAGCGGCTACGCGGCGGCCCGGCTGCGCCTCCTCCAGGAGGGGGCGCGGTCCGGGCCGCCGCGCCGTGCGGCCCTGGCGGAACTGACCGACGACTGGCTCACCGGACTGTTCGACGCCGGAGCGGACGCCCTGCGCGGCGTCTCGCTGGTCGCCGTCGGCGGCTACGGCCGCGGCGAACTCTCCCCCCGCAGCGATCTCGATCTGCTGCTCCTGCACGACGGCAGCGACTCCAAAGCGGTCGCCGCCCTCGCCGACCGCATCTGGTACCCGGTGTGGGACCTCGGCCTCGCCCTCGACCACTCCGTCCGCACGCCGGCCGAGGCGCGCAAGACCGCCGGCGAGGACCTCAAGGTGCAGCTCGGCCTTCTCGACGCCCGCCACCTCGCGGGCGACCTCGGCCTCACCGCCGGACTGCGTACGGCCGTTCTCGCGGACTGGCGCAACCAAGCCCCCAAACGCCTGCCCGACCTCCAGGAGCTGTGCGCAGAACGGGCCGAGCGCCAGGGCGAGTTGCAGTACCTCCTCGAACCGGACCTCAAAGAGGCGCGCGGCGGACTCCGTGACGCCACCGCGCTGCGCGCCGTCGCGGCCTCCTGGCTCGCGGACGCCCCGCGCGAGGGCCTCGCCGACGCGCGCAAGCGGCTGCTGGACGTCCGTGACGCGCTGCACCTGGCCACCGGCCGCGCCACCGACCGGCTGTCGCTCCAGGAACAGGACCAGGTCGCCGCGGAACTCGGCCTGCTGGACGCCGACACCCTGCTGCGGGAGGTGTACGAGGCCGCACGCGTGATCTCGTACGCCAGTGACGTCACCTGGCGCGAGGTGGGGCGCGTGCTCAGGTCGCGCGCCGTACGCCCGCGCCTGCGCGCCATGCTCGGCGGCGGCAAGCCCGTCCCCGAGCGGTCGCCGCTGGCCGAGGGGGTCGTCGAGCAGGACGGTGAGGCCGTCCTCGCCCGCGCCGCGCGCCCCGAGCGCGACCCCGTACTGCCGCTGCGCGCCGCCGCCG
>NZ_VBZC01000090.1:426-30845 GCF_005786655.1 Streptomyces montanus | reverse complement strand
GAGCTCGGCCGCCGGCGCCCCTGCGCCGGCCCGCGCCGCGCAGGCCCCGTCGAAGGCGCGGGCCGGCCGGGTGGACAACCGTGCCTGGACCTCGTACACGGACTGGCGCGGCGGCACCGCGCAGGGCACCCGCGCCGCCTCGGGAGCGCGCCCCGGCCTGGTGATGGCGTCGCCCGCGGGCCGCGTCGACTACACGGACCCGCACACCGGCAGGACCGCCACCTGGGAGTACGCGCGCTGGACGTCGCCCGTCCACCGCCTTGCCGTCCCCTCGACCGAGGTCATCGCCTCCTGGAACGCGCGCACCCCGGCGGGCACCTGGCTCCAGGTCGAGCTGCGCGGCAGGTACTCCGACGGCACCGACACCCCCTGGTACGTGATGGGCCGATGGGCTTCGGGCGACCAGGACATCAGGCGCACCTCGGTGGACGACCAGAGCGACGGCAAGAGCAGCATCTGGACGGACACCTTCGCCATCGACGACGCGACCTCGGGGCTGCGCCTGGTCTCGTACCGGCTGCGGCTGACCCTGTACCGCAAGCCCGGCGCCGGGATCACGCCCACCGTGTGGCGGCTCGGTGCCATGGGCTCCGACATCCCGGACCGCTTCACCGTTCCGGCCTCGACGCCTGGCCTCACCCGGGAGCTGAAGGTCCCGCGCTACTCGCAGGAGATCCACGCGGGCCAGTACCCGGAGTACGACAACGGCGGCGAGGCCTGGTGCAGCCCCACCTCATCGCAGATGATCATCGAGTACTGGGGGCGGAAGCCCACGGCCCAGGACCTGTCATGGGTCAATCCGCAGTACGCGGATCCGCAGGTGTGCCATGCCGCCCGGTTCACCTACGACTACCAGTACGCGGGCTGCGGCAACTGGCCCTTCAACGCCGCCTACGCCGCCACGTACCGGGATCTTCAGGGCGTGGTGACGCGGCTCGGTTCCCTCACCGAGCTGGAGACCCTGATCGCGGCGGGGATCCCGGTCATCACGTCCCAGTCGTTCCTCGCGTCCGAGCTGACGGGGGCGGGTTACGGCACCGCGGGCCATCTGATGACCGTCATCGGATTCACCGCCGACGGCGACGTGATCGCCAACGACCCGGCCTCGCCGAGCAACGCGGCCGTGCGGCGCGTCTACCGGCGGCGGGAGTGGGAGAACATCTGGCTCCGTACCAAGAGGTACAACGCCTCCGGGAAGGTGGTCTCCGGCACCGGCGGCGTCTGCTACCTGTACTTCCCGGCGCAGCCCACGGCACGCCAGCGGACGGCACTGGCGAAGGTCGGCATCCGCTGAGCGGGGGAGCCTCGGCTGATCAAGGACCCTCTTCGGCGTGACCAAGCTCTCTCCCGAAAGTGCCCGTTCCGGTGGCAAGGTGGACAGACCCATGGGGGGAGTCCGCCAACCCAGACGACGCGAGCGAGCTGCCATGACCGTGACCTCTGCCACCGCCGGACGCCTGCGCACCCGCACCGGCGGCCCCAAGGACGACGGCCCGAAGATCCTGGAACACCTCGCGGGCTGGGCCTTCGTGGTGGTGCTCGCGATGCTCGTCACGCAGCTCGGCCTGATCTGACGGCCGACGGCTTCACTGCCCCCTCAGGGGGTGCCCTTTAGGGCACTCCCTAGTCGTCGAAGAGAGTCGAACAGGCCGATGACGGGGGTCTGCCATACTGCCTGCGGATGTCCGCGGCAGTGGGAGACCAGGGTCGAAAGTGAACGACAGCCAACAGCGCGGCGTCGGCCGCCCACGGGTGCGCGGCACGGACCGCTCCGTGGCCCGTCGTGCCGAACTCATCGCCATCGGACGGAAGTTATTCGCCGACACGTCCTACGACGCGCTGTCGATGGACGACATCGCGAAGCAGGCTCATGTGGCCAAGGGCTTGATCTACTACTACTTCAAGTCCAAGCGTGGCTACTACCTGGCGATCATCGAGGACTCGGTCGCCGAGCTGGTCTCGCGGGCGGCCGGCGGCCTCGAACTGCCGCCCCGGGAACGGGTGCACCGCACCATCGACGGCTATCTGCGCTACGCCGAACTCCACCAGGCCGCCTACCGCGCGATCATCAGCGGCGGCGTCGGTTTCGACGCCGAGGTGCAGGCCATACGGGACGAAGTGCGCGAAGCCATCGTCGAGACCATCGCCGAAGGAGCGTACGGGCGGCGCGAGGTCGCCCCCCTGCCGCGTACGGCCCTGCTCGGCTGGCTCTGCAGCGTCGAGGGCGCCACCCTCGACTGGATCGACCACCGGACTCTGTCGCGCGACGTCATGCGCGAACTGCTCGTGAAGATGCTCGGCGGCGTACTGCAAGCCATCGAGGAACTCGACCCCGCGTATCCGGCGCCCGAAGCCGCCCGCCAGGGTGTCTGATTGACCGTGGCGCCCGCGCGAAGGCGGGGGTCGAACGAACCCCCGCCCCCTTGCGGTACGGATGGCCGTACAGGCCAATTGCCCTACGGGCCAGGCTAGTTGATCGCCTTGATCAGCTCGCCGTTCGGCGTGTCACCGCTCAGCTCCCAGAAGAAGGTGCCTCCCAGGCCCTGCTGGTTTTTGTAGGTCATCTTCCCGGCGATGGTCGACGGAGTGTCGTAACTCCACCAGTTGTTCCCACACTTCGCGTACGCCGTGCCGCCGACGGTGCCGGTTGCCGGGCACTTCGCCTTGAGCACCTTGTAGTCCTCGATGCCCTGCTCGTACGTCCCCGCTGCCGGGCCGGTGGCACTGCCGCCGGGCGCCGCCTGGGTGACTCCGGTCCAGCCGCGCCCGTAGAAGCCGATGCCGAGCAGCAGCTTCGAGGCCGGGATGCCGAGCCCCTTGAGCTTCGCGATCGTCGCGGAGGTGTGGTAGCCCGCCCTCGGTATCCCGGAGTACGAGTTC
This sequence comes from Streptomyces montanus, assembly GCF_005786655.1. Classification (NCBI taxonomy): domain Bacteria; kingdom Bacillati; phylum Actinomycetota; class Actinomycetes; order Kitasatosporales; family Streptomycetaceae; genus Streptomyces; species Streptomyces montanus. The sequence continues at coordinate 27,965 of NZ_VBZC01000090.1, read as the reverse complement.
AGCGGCGAGTGCGGAGCCGTCGGACCGGTCGCGTCCCAGGCACCGAAGAAGTCGTACGTCATCGGGTTGTACCAGTTGACGTACTGCGCGGCGCCCGCGTAGTCCGCCGCGTCGATCTTGCCGCCGCTCGTGGCGTCGGCCGGGATCGCCGACGTGACCAGCGCGGAACCGCCGAACTTGGCACGAACTGCCGACATCAGGTTCCGGTACGCCGCCCTCCCGCTGGTGTCGCAGGTCAGACCGCATGCGTTGGGGTACTCCCAGTCGATGTCGATCCCGTCGAAGACGTCAGCCCACTTGGAGTTCTCGACCAGGTCGTAGCAGGACTGGGCGAAGGCGGCCGGGCTCCTGGCGGCCTCGGTGAAGCCGCCGGACCAGGTCCAGCCGCCGAAGGACCAGAGGACCTTGAGGTTCGGATGGAGCTTCTTGAGTTCGCGCAGCTGGTTGAAGGTGCCGCGCAGGGGCTGGTCCCAGGTGTCGGCGACGCCGTCGACGGATTCGGCCGCGGTGTACGTCCGTTCGGTCGCCGCGTAGGAGTCGCCCATGGCGCACTTGCCGCCCGTGACATTGCCGAAGGCGTAGTTGATGTGGGTGAGCTTGGCCGCCGAGCCGGACGTCCTGATGTTCTTGACGAGGTACTTGCGGTCGTAGGTACCCCATTCGGTGAAGTAGCCGACGACCGTGGAGCCGGCGGCCTTCGGCGTTGGTCCGGCCTTCGGCGTCGATCCGGCCCGCTGTGCCGGTCCGGCCGCGGTGGCGGAGCCCGCGCCGGCGAGCAGCCCCGCGCCGAGGACGGCGCAGCAGACGACGGAGATCAACGCCCGGAAACGGAAGCGGATTTGGGGTGGTCTGAGCATCATGTCTCCTCGTGGGGAGGGGAGCGTGGGGTTGGTGCCTGGACCTGGTGAAGACGTGCGCGACCTGTCCCGCGCGTTTGACATGAACGCGCCGGAGCTTTGAGGGAAAACGGTAGGAGGACTAGACCAGCTGAGTCAATGGTCCGTACCAATTTCGATGTGGTTTAATAAACGGTCGTTAACTGGTGATGTGCTCTGCCGAATCGGGCATACTCACAGCGCCACAGCCGCTGGTCAGCTTCTCCCACTGCCTAAACGGCGTGGGGGGACGCCCGTCCGAGACCCGGAAGGGGAGCATCGGCTGGACGACGAAAGACCGGGCGGAGCCACCTCACCCCTGTGCGTGTCCGCCGAAGCGCCCGACAGGGAGGAGAGCGTCGCCATGATCGACAGCGCGCCGCAGCCGGTGGACCGTGACCTGCCCACGGACGAGGCCCGGGATCTGATCTCGCTCGTCCGTGACATCACGCAGCGCGAGATCGCTCCCAAGGCGGCCGCGGAGGAGGACGCCGGGCGCTTCCCGCGCGAACTGTTCACCCTGCTCTCGGAGTCGGGGCTGCTCGGCCTTCCGTACGACTCGGAGCACGGCGGCGGGGACCAGCCGTACGAGGTCTATCTCCAGGTTCTCGAGGAGCTGGCCGCGGCCCGGTTGACCGTCGGTCTCGGTGTCAGCGTGCATTCGCTGTCCTGTCACGCACTCGCCCACTACGGCACCAAGGAACAGCAGGTCCAGCATCTGCCGGCCATGCTCGGCGGCGGCCTCCTGGGCGCGTACTGCCTCTCTGAGCCGGCGTCCGGGTCCGACGCCGCCGGCATGCGGACCAAGGCGGTGCGGGACGGTGACGAGTGGCTGCTCACCGGTACCAAGGCGTGGATCACGCACGGTGGTGTCGCCGACTTCTACACCGTGTTCGCGCGCAGCGGCGGCGAGGGGACACGCGGCATCACGGCGTTCCTGGTGCCGGGCGACGCGGAGGGGCTGAGTGCCGCGGTGCCCGAGAAGAAGATGGGGATGAAGGGCTCGCCCACGGCTCAGGTTCACTTCGACCGGGTGCGGATCTCCGACGACCGGCGCATCGGAGACGTGGGCCAGGGCTTCGCCATCGCCCTGTCCGCGCTCGACTCGGGGCGGCTCGGCATCGCCGCCTGCGCGGTCGGCGTGGCCCAAGCGGCTCTCGACGAGGCGGTCGCCTACGCCACCGCGCGCGAGCAGTTCGGCCGGCGGATCTCGGACTTCCAGGGCATGCGCTTCATGCTCGCGGACATGGCGACGCAGATCGAGGCGGGCCGGGCGCTCTACCTCGCCGCCGCGCGACTGCGCGACGCGGGGCGGCCGTTCGCCAAGCAGGCGGCCATGGCGAAGCTGCTGTGCACGGACGCCGCGATGAAGGTCACCACGGACGCTGTCCAGGTGCTCGGCGGGTACGGCTACACCGCGGACTTCCCCGTGGAGCGCTTCATGCGTGAGGCCAAGGTGCTGCAGATCGTCGAGGGCACCAATCAGATCCAGCGGATGGTCATCGCCCGTCACCTCGTGGGTCCCGACTCGCGCTGAACCGCCCGTACCCGTAGCCGTATCCGTACATGATCGAGGGCGCCACGAGCCGGACCCATTCGGGGTCGTGGCGCCCCGGCAGGGTCCGGCCGCGGTCGGACCAGGTGCGGATCAGGGCGCGGTAGATGGGGGGATCCGGGGGCTGCCGTCGAGCCTGCGGCTCCTGTGGTTCCTGCGGCTCCGGTGACTCCTGAAGCCCCTGGTTAACCGATTCTGCGGGCGCCGAAACGAGAATCCGGCGGCGACGGCTCGTCTCTGCATACGTGGCGGTCATACCAGGGCAACGCGTCCACGGGTGGACAGGTCACCGGACCGCTGATTCGCCCGTCAGTTCACTGTGGGCCCGTACGAGTTCACGGTGGGCCGTACGGGTTCACGGTGGGCCGTGCGAGTTCACGGTGGGCCGTGCGGGTCATCCAAGGCCACCGCTCCGGTCGGCCTGCTCACTCGGCTTCGGTGCGCCATTCGTCCCGGCGGACCGGACACACTGATCCTGCACCACGGCAGCCCGCGAGCCATGGTGCAGGGCAGCTACGAAAGACCGAGCCGGTTCGACGAGAGCGCTGCCTGAGCGCCCCGGACCGGTCAGGCGGCCTGGCGGCGCAGTACCGGCACCCGCATGGGACGCGAGCCGGGGCCACCAACGTGCGAGAAGGGCTGTGTCCGCCAGTCGAGCCCCTGAGGGAGCGTCAGTAGCAGGGAGGTGTCCTGCTCCTGAGCCTCCATCGACTCGTCCGCGGGCCGGGCCTCGGCCGCCGCGCGGCCCGTACCGGCGCACACCGTGAGCCCGAACGGGTTCCACGGCGTCGCGCACAGCGCGTGCTCGGGCAGGACCTCCTCGTCCGCCAGGAGCGCGATGGGCTGCGCGCAGTCCGGGCAGATCACCCGGTACATCTCAAAAGTGTCATACGCGTCGAGTTCTTCACCGTCGACGGCGTCCGGTTCGACGCCCTCCGGCTCGGGCTCGACGACCGGCTTCAGTCGCTTGGGCGCGGTGCGACCAGGGCGCTTCAGACTCTGCATATGGGTTTCTCCCCCTCGGGTGGGCCGACAAGGCGCTGCGGCCTCGACCAAAGCAAGCACTTCCCGCCCCGTCTCGGCGGTAATCACGAGAACATCACGGAACCTGTAACCACACTGTGGCCTTCGTCACATGCTGCCCGCAGGTGCCCGCGGCGGTGGATTTGTCCCCCGCATGGCTGACGGGCTCCGCCCGTGCACATCACAAACCGGGTATGACCAGGGCCGCTGAGGTATCCGAGAGATCAAGAGCCCTGTAGGTTCTGCGCCATGGAGGAGCTGGACCGACAGATTGTGCAGCTGCTCGTCGCGGACGGGCGGATGAGCTACACCGACCTGGGCAAGGCCACGGGCCTGTCCACGTCGGCCGTGCACCAGCGGGTGCGCCGACTGGAACAGCGCGGCGTCATCCGCGGCTATGCCGCGGTCGTCGACCCCGAGGCCGTCGGGCTGCCGATGACGGCCTTCATCTCGGTGAAGCCGTTCGACCCCAGCGCCCCCGACGACATCGCGGAACGCCTGGCGGGCGTCCCGGAGATCGAGGCCTGCCACAGCGTCGCGGGGGACGAGAACTACATCCTCAAGGTCCGTGTCTCGACGCCACACGAACTGGAAGAGCTGCTCGCGCGCCTCCGCTCGCTGGCCGGCGTGTCGACGCGTACGACCGTGGTCCTCTCGACTCCGTACGAGGCGCGGCCGCCCAGGATCTGAGTCCGGACCGGCAGGCTCCCCCCCCCCGGCACGCGGGGTGGGTGCGGGGCGGGTGTGCCCAGGGGCGAGACTGTTCCCCATGAGTGAGAGCACCGCCACCCCTCGTACCGTGCTGCTGCGCGGTGGGGAAGTACACAGCCCCGCCGACCCGTTCGCCACCGCGATGGTCGTGGAACGCGGGCAAGTCGCCTGGGTCGGCTCCGAGGGCGCGGCCGACGCGTTCGCCGACGGGGTCGACGAGGTGATGGACCTCGACGGTGCCCTGGTCACCCCGGCGTTCACCGACGCCCATGTGCACACCACGGCGACCGGGCTCACCCTCACCGGCCTCGACCTGTCCACCGCACCCTCCCTGGAAGCGGCCCTCACCCTCGTACGCGACTTCGCGGCCGCCCGCCCCGCCGACCGAGTCCTCCTGGGCCACGGCTGGGACGCCGCCCGCTGGCCCGGCGGCCGGCCGCCGACGCGGACCGAACTCGACGAGGCCACCGGGGGCCGCCCGCTCTACCTCTCCCGCATCGACGTCCACTCGGCCGTCGCCAGCACGGCCCTCCTGGACCTGGTGCCGGGGATCACCGGACTCACGGGGTACGAGGACGGCCCGCTGACCCGTGACGCCCACCACGCCGTGCGCGCCGCGGCCCTGGGAGCCGTCACCCCCGCCCAGCGCATCGAGGCCCAGCGCGCGGCGCTCGCGCACGCCGCCTCGCTCGGCATCGGTTCCCTCCACGAGTGCGCGGGCCCGGGCATCTCCTCCGAGGACGACTTCACCGGGCTGCTGCGGCTCGCCGCCGAAGAGGCCGGCCCCAGGGTCGTCGGCTACTGGGCCGAGCAGGGACAAGAGGGCATCGAGAAGGCCCGCGCGCTGGGAGCGATCGGCGCCGCGGGTGACCTCTTCGTCGACGGCTCCCTCGGCTCGCACACGGCCTGCCTGCACGGGCCGTACGCGGACGCCGGCCACACCGGCACCGCCTACCTGGACTCCGTCGCCGTCGCCGCCCATGTGGTGGCCTCCACCGAGGAGGGCCTCCAGGCCGGGTTCCATGCCATCGGGGACGCCGCCGTGACCACTGTGGTCGAGGGGGTCCGAGCGGCCGCCGAAAAGGTCGGTCCGGCCCGCGTACGGGCCGCCCGGCACCGCGTCGAGCACGCCGAGATGCTCACCCCCGAAACCATCGCCGGCTTCGCCGAACTCGGACTCACCGCCTCCGTCCAGCCCGCCTTCGACGCGCTGTGGGGCGGCGAGGACGGTATGTACGCCCAGCGCCTCGGTGCCGAACGGGCCCGTACGCTCAACCCGTTCGCGGCGCTGCTGCGCTCCGGCGTGCCGCTCGCCCTCGGTTCCGACAGCCCCGTGACTCCGCTCGACCCGTGGGGCACCGTCCGCGCCGCGGCCTTTCACCGGACACCGGAACACCGGGTCTCCGTACGGGCGGCCTTCACCGCGCACACACGGGGCGGGTGGCGGGCGATCGGCCGGGACGACGCGGGTGTCCTGGTGCCGGGCGCGCCCGCGGACTACGCCGTGTGGCGTACCGACGAACTCGTCGTGCAGGCCCCGGACGACCGGGTCGCCCGCTGGTCGACCGATCCCCGCTCCGGCACCCCCGGACTGCCCGACCTGACGCCCGGGACGCGACTCCCCGTCTGTCTGCGCACCGTGGTGGGCGGTCGAACCGTCTTCGTGAGGCCGGACGAGTGATGTACCGGGGTGGCGGGGCGCCGGTCCTGGCCGCCGTGCTGTCATGCGACCTGCGTATCCTCCCCGCTGACCAGGCGATTGAGTGAAAAGCCGCAGGTGAAACGGCTGTTGATGGAAGTGGCAGGTGGCCGGTAGGTTCGGCCGGGTCCACCACCGGACGTCCGACCGCGGAAGTTCCGAGCAGCCCTCGAATCGCCGCTGGGTCAGGGGTGGTGTGCCGCACCGGCGCACCACCACTGGGAGCCAGGCCCAGCCCTCGCGTACTGGGGGATGAGGGAACGTTCCGGCCGGTCGGCAGGTGTGACCCGGGTGGGGCCCGGACGCTCAGTAGACAACGGCTCTAGGTCGACCCGCAGCCAGCGGGCCCCAGGTCGGCCCGAAGGGCGCCGGGCCCCGATCCGCTGTACGTTTCTCTCTTCTCGGCAGAAGCTGCTCTCGAGCCGGCGTCTCCGGGCGCGTAAATCGGCGTCCTATCTGGGCGAAGAGCGGTGCTCGCTATGGTGGAGCCCCTCTGCACGGAAGTCTTAAGGGGAAGCTGTGAACGACGGCGGTGGGCGACAGTTCGGTCCGCTCGGCACGACCTTGGTGATCATCCCGACCTACAACGAGGCGGAGAACATCAAGGCAATCGTCGACCGGGTGCGGGCTTCTGTGCCCGAGGCACACGTCCTGGTCGCCGACGACAACAGCCCGGACGGCACGGGCAAGCTCGCCGACGAGATGACCGTCGGGGACGACCACGTCCACGTGCTGCACCGCAAGGGCAAGGAGGGCCTCGGCGCCGCCTACCTCGCGGGCTTCCGCTGGGGGCTGGAAGAGGGGTACGGCGTACTGGTAGAGATGGACGCCGACGGTTCGCACCAGCCCGAGGAACTGCCGCGGCTGCTCACCGCGCTCAAGGGTGCCGATCTGGTCCTCGGTTCCCGCTGGGTGCCGGGCGGTCGGGTCGTGAACTGGCCCAAGCACCGTGAGTTCATCTCCCGTGGCGGAAGCCTGTACTCAAGGGTCCTGCTCGACGTACCGATGCGCGATGTCACCGGTGGCTACCGCGCGTTCCGCCGGGAGACCCTCGAAGGCCTCGGCCTCAGCGACGTCGCCTCCCAGGGCTACTGCTTCCAGGTCGACCTGGCCCGGCGCGCCGTCAGAGCCGGCTATCACGTCGTCGAGGTGCCCATCACGTTCGTCGAGCGCGAGCTGGGCGACTCCAAGATGAGCCGCGACATCCTCGTCGAGGCCCTGTGGAGAGTCACGACGTGGGGTGTGGGGGAGCGGGTGGGGCGGATCTTCGGGCGGAAGCCCTTCTGAAGCCGACTCGAAACCTGTGGCTCGCGGACTCACAAGCCCACAGGCAGCGCTGTCCAGCCCCTTATCCCGTACTGAGCCGGGCCCAGGCACACTGGACGCATGACGACTGGCGCTCCGACTCCGACGTACCCCGCACAGCCACGGCGCTCCCGACTGCGTACGTTTCTGCCGCTCGGTATCGCCGCGTGGCTGGTGCTCGAGATCTGGCTGCTGACCGTGGTGGCGGGCACGGCGGGTGGCCTCGCCGTCTTCCTGCTGCTCGTCGCCGGGTTCGTGCTCGGATCCGTGGTCATCAAGCGGGCCGGACGCCGGGCTTTCCGCAATCTGAGTGAGGCTCTGCAACAGCAGCAGGCCGGTCAGACCGGGGGGCTGCCGCAGGGTGAGCGGGGCAGCGAGGGCAACGGTCTGATGATGCTGGGGGGTCTGCTGCTGATGCTGCCCGGTCTGGTGTCCGACGCGTTGGGCCTGCTCCTGCTGATTCCGCCGGTCCAGAAGGCCCTGAGCCGGTACGCGGAGCGCACCTTCGAACGCAAGATGCGCGAGGCCACCCCGGGCACCCTCGGTGACGCCTTCCAGCAGGCCCGCATCCGCCGCCCCGACGGCAAGGTCGTCCAGGGAGAGGTCATCCGCGACGACGAGCCGCGTGGGCCCGAGCGGGACGCGGAGCGGCGTCCGCCGCTGCAGGGCTGAGCTCGAAGCCCGGGAGCTCCGCCCCGTAAGGGACGCGGGGAACTGCGCGACCGGCCACAGACAACCCGCAGCCGAAACGAGTCGGGTGGGGGCTGAGGGCGCAGCCCCCGAGGGATGGGACGGGCAGGGGCGGCGGGGGCGAAAGAAGCGAGCGTGCTCCGGAGCCGCCGCCGAACGCCGGGCGGCGGCTCAGCCGAGTTCAGCTCAGCCCAGCCGAACGAGCGGCAGCGTCAACGCATGGAACCGCGGGTGCCGTACGCGAACGTACGGCACCCGCGGTTCCGGGTGCGCTCTGTATGCCGCCGCAGCCCCGGAGGGGGCTACGCGGACTTGCGGCTGTCCCGCGGATGTACCGCGATGTTCATGGCGCCGGAGCGGAGAACGGCCAGGCGCTCCTCGAGGACCTCTTCGAGCTCCTCGCGTGTGCGCCGCTCCATCAGCATGTCCCAGTGCGTGCGCGCGGGCTTGGCCTTCTTCTCCTCGGGGCCATCGCCATCCACCAGGAGTGCCTGGGCCCCGCAGACCTTGCACTCCCACTCCGGCGGGATCTCCGCCTCCACCGAGAAGGGCATCTCGAAACGATGCCCCTTCTCGCATGCGTACTCCACGGCCTGGCGCGGGGCCAGGTCGATGCCGCGGTCCGTCTCGTAGCTGGTCACCACGAGGCGCGTGCCGCGAAGAGCTCGCTCACTCATGAATCGTGCCTCCCGGGCTTGTCGCCCACAGGACAGGTGTCGCTGTCGTCGTCATCCGGTCAACGTCCGGTCGGCGGTAAAGATTCCCGTTGCGGGTCATGTGTCGCCGTCGTAGCCGCCCCTTGTTGTACCCACCGGCGCCCGGTTTGTCACATCTGAGAGCAGATGTCACCCAGCGTTTCGGCATCTTTGACGCGCAGTAACGGTACGCCTGGCAGGCCAAACGCGTACACTACCGCCCTTTGGCCCCGAGTGCTAAATCCGGTCCGGAACGGGGTTGCCTGCATCCCGTACCGCCAGCCGCACCGGAACCCGCGCGAGCAGCACGAATCCGAGGACGAAGAAGGCCACGAGCGAGATGATCGCGTCCCGATAACTTCCGGTCAGCTGGTAGGTGAGACCGAACAGAAGAGGGCCGAGCCAGCTCATTCCGCGATCGCTCATCTCGTACGCCGAGAAGTACTCGGCCTCTCTGCCCCTCGGCACCAGATGCGAGAACAGTGAACGGGACAGTGCCTGGCTCCCGCCGAGCACGAGTCCGATCCCGGCGGCGAGGACGAAGAACCACGCCGCCGAGCCGGCCGGCAGGAAGTAGCCCGCCCCGATCGTCACCGTCCACGCGACCAGCGAGCCGAGGATCGTGCGCTTTGCGCCGTAGGTGCGCGCGAGCCGGCCCATCCCGAGCGCCCCGGCCACGGCCAGCAGCTGGACGAGCAGCACCGCGACGATGAGGGTCGACTGTCCGAGGTCCAGCTCTTCGGAGCCGTACACCGAGGCCTGTGAGATGACCGTCTGGATGCCGTCGTTGTAGACGAGATAGGCCAGCAGAAAGGCGAGCGTCCGCGGCTGGCGTCGCATGTCCCGCACCGTGGCGGCCAGTTGACGCCAGCCGTGCCCGGACGTCCGGGAGGCGGATGTCCCGGAATCGGATGTCCCGGAATCGGACGTCCCCGCAGGGGACGTCGTACGGCGGTCGCGCAGCCGCCTCAGCGGTACGAGCGTGAAGGCGCCCCACCAGATGCCCGCCGACGCCAGACAGACGCGGACCGCGGTCGACTCCGCGACACCGAAGCTGTCATGTGCCGTGAACAGCACCAGGTTCGCGACCAGGACCAGCGCGCCCGCCGCGTAGCCGAAGGCCCAGCCCCTGGACGAGACCGCGTCGCGCTCCTCCGGAGGGGCGATCTGCGGCAGATACGCGTTGTAGAGCACCATCGAGACGGCCACCGATGCATTGGCGACGATCAGGAGGAGGCCGCCCAGCAGATAGCGGTCGCCGTCGAGGAAGAACATGCCCGTCGTCGCCGCCGCTCCCAGATAGGCGGCGGTGGCGAGCAGCGGCTTCTTGCGGCCCGTGCGGTCGGCCGCCGCGCCCGCCAACGGCATCAGGAAGATCGACAGGATCACGGACGCGGACACGGAGTACGCGAAGAAGGAGCCCGCGCGGACCGGGATCCCCAGCGGGTGCACGAATCCGTCCGGGTCCGCCGCCGACTTCGCGACCGACGTCAGATAGGGCCCGAGGAACACGGTCAGGACGCTCGTCGAATAGACGGAGACGGCCCAGTCGTAGAAGTACCAGCCGCGTTGTTCGCGGCGCCGCTCGGCCGCCTCGGCGGCCGCTCCCGCCCGCACGGTGTCGGTGCCCACCCGTGCCCTCGCTTCCCCGTCGCAGTCCCCGTACGCGGACCCTGCGCGGTGCTACCTGGCCGGTCAGACCCAGGCGCCGCGGTCCTTGAGGACCCCGCGCAGCGTCTCGATGTGATCGGTCATGATGCCATCGACGCCGAGGTCCAGGAGGCGGTGCATCCGCTCGGGCTCGTTGACGGTCCACACATGGACGTGCAGCCCGTGCGCGTGGGCGGCGCGCACGAAGAGACGGTCGACCACGGGGACGCCCGACTGGGACTCGGGCACCTGGGCGCAGACCGCCGAGCGGCGCAGGGCCGCGGGGACGCCCCAGGACCGCAGACGCAGTCCCAGAACACCCCGGGTCCCGTACGAGGTCGCCAGGCGCGGTCCGGCCAGCCGCTGCGCGCGGGACGCGCGCGCCTCGGAGAAGGAGCCGACGCAGACGCGGTCCCAGCAGTCGGTGCGGCGGATCAGATCGAGCAGGGGGTGCAGCGCGGGTTCGGCCTTGACGTCGATGTTCCAGCGGACGTCGGGGAACGTCTCCAGGAGTTCCTCGAAGAGGGGCACCGGTTCGGCACCCGCCACGCGCGCGTGCCGTACGTCGTCCCAGGGGAGGTCAGCTATCCGGCCCGCCCCGTCGGTCACCCGGTCGAGCGTCGCGTCGTGGAACGCGACGAGCCGGCCGTCGGCGGTGGCGTGTACATCGGTCTCGATGTACCGGTAGCCCGCCTCGACCGCGCGCCGGAACTGGGCCACGGTGTTCTCCAGGCCGTCCGCCGCCCCGCCCCGGTGAGCGAAGGCGATCGGACCGGGGTGGTCGAGATAGGGGTGGCGTATCCGCGTGGTCACTCCCGCAGTATCGCCCGTTCAGGTGAACCGGCGGCAACGACCGTACTGTCGCCCACCGCCGAGGGGACGGCGAATACGCGAAGGAACAGCTGGGCCAGCGGGCCGATGGCCAGCGCGTACAGGATCGTGCCCGCGCCGACCGTGCCGCCGAGGGCGAAACCGGTGACCACGACCGTCAGTTCGACGGCCGTGCGCATCAGGCGGATCGAGCGTCCCGTGCGATGGTGCAGACCCGTCATCAGCCCGTCACGCGGGCCAGGACCGAAACGGGCCGCGATGTAGAGGCCGGTCGCCACACCGTTGACCAGGACGCCTGCCACCAGCACCGGAACCCGGACGGCGAGGGTGTGCAGGTCGGGAACCAGTGCGATGGTGCCGTCCATCGCGATACCGATCACGAAGACGTTGGAGACCGTGCCGAGGCCGGGGCGCTGGCGCAGGGGAATCCACAGGAGCAGCACCGCGGCGCCCACGATGATCGAGACGACCCCGATCGTCAGCCCGGTCAGCTCCGCGAGGCCCTGGTGCAGGACACCCCAGGGCTCCAGGCCCAGGCCCGCCTCCACGAGCAGGGCGGCACTCGCGCCGTGCAGGGCCAGGCCCACGTAGAGCTGGAGCAGCCGACGGGTGAGGTGCCCTGATGGCGGCGTGGACAAGTTGTGCCCCCCAGTGGTGGTAGTGGACTGATTCGTGACACTCTGTGGCTTGGGAATGAACGTGATCGATGGCCAATTCGGGGAAGGTGGACTGAAGTCATGGCTCAGTGGACTTCGGCGGTGGGGGCGACGCAGCTCGCCCGGCTGCTCAACTCCCAGCAGAAGCGCCCGGCCGGCCCCGGCACGCGCCGCCCGCCCGCCTATCGCGCCCTGGCCGACGGCATCCGGCTGCTCGTGCTCGAAGGCCGCGTCCCCGTCGCCGCACGGCTGCCCGCCGAGCGCGAGCTGGCCCTCGCCTTCTCCGTCAGCCGCACCACCGTGGCCGCCGCCTATGAGGCGCTGCGCGCCGAGGGGTTTTTGGAGTCCCGCCGGGGAGCGGGCAGTTGGACGGCCGTACCGGCCGGCAACCCGCTGCCCGCACGCGGCCTCGAACCGCTGCCGCCCGAGGCGCTCGGCTCCATGATCGACCTGGGCTGCGCCGCCCTGCCGGCGCCCGAGCCCTGGCTCACCCGGGCCGTCCAGGGAGCGCTGGAGGAGCTGCCGCCGTACGCCCACACCCACGGCGACTATCCGGCGGGGCTGCCCGCACTGCGCCAGATGCTCGCCGAGCGGTACACGGCGCGCGGTATTCCCACCATGCCCGAGCAGATCATGGTGACGACCGGGGCCATGGGGGCCATGGACGCCATCTGTCATCTGTTCGCCGGGCGCGGTGAGCGCATCGCCGTCGAGTCGCCCTCGTACGCCAACATCCTTCAGCTGATGCGGGAGGCCGGAGCCCGGCTGGTGCCCGTCGCCATGGCCGAGGGGCTCGCGGGCTGGGACATGGACCGCTGGCGGCACGTGCTGCGCGACGCCGCCCCCCGGCTCGCGTACGTCGTGGCGGACTTCCACAATCCGACCGGCGCGCTCGCCGACGAGGACCGGCGGCGGCAGCTCGTCGACGCGGCTCGGTCCGCGGGCACCGTGGTGGTCGTGGACGAGACCATGAGCGAACTGCGTCTGGACGACGAGCTCGAACTGCCCAGGCCCGTCTGTGGTTTCGACCCGGCCGGATCCACGGTCATCACGGTCGGCTCGGCCAGCAAGGCGTTCTGGGCCGGCCTGCGGATCGGCTGGGTGCGGGCCGCCCCCGACGTCATCCGCAGCCTGGTCGCGGCGCGCGCGTACGCCGACATGGGCACGCCCGTTCTGGAGCAGCTGGCCGTGAACTGGCTGCTCAGCACCGGAGGCTGGGAGCAGGCGGTGGACGTCCGCCGGGGCCAGGCGCGCGAGAACCGTGACGCGCTCGTGGCCGCCGTCCGGCGCGAGCTGCCCCGTTGGGAGTTCGACGTGCCGCAGGGCGGGCTGACCCTGTGGGTGCGGACCGGAGGGCTGTCCGGGTCACGCCTCGCCGAGGCGGGCGAGCGCGTGGGTCTGCGGGTGCCGTCGGGACCCCGCTTCGGCGTGGACGGGGCCTTCGAGGGCTATGTACGGCTGCCGTTCACGGTCGGCGGAGCGGTGGCCGATGAGGCCGCGGTACGGCTGGCCGCGGCCGCCCGGCTGGTGGAGACGGGGATGAACGGGAACGGGATGACGGAGACGCCGCGCACGTTCGTGGCGTGACACCCCCCAAGCGTGGAGCCGCTCGTGTTCAGCCCTCCACGGCGGCGCCGACGGGCTCCGCGTCCGCGGGCGCCGCGCGCTCCGGCAGGAGGCTCAGGACCGCTTGACGGTGGGTCTCGCTCGTCGCCTCGTCGTACGGGTCCGGGGTCGCCGGAACCTGGAGGCGGTGCACCGGGCCCGCGCCGAGCCGGGCGTAGCCGCGCCCGGCGGGCACGTCGGGGGTCGGTGTGGTGGGCGGGGCTGACCCGAGCACCGCTTCGAGCTGCTCCGCCGAGGCAGGGCCGAGAACGACACGCGCGCGCGTGTGCTGTCGCACCCCGTCGGCGAGGGACTCCATGCCGTCGAACTGCTCGGCCACCACGACCGTGACACCGGCCGCGCGACCGTGCCGCAGCGGCACCTGGAGAAGCGCCTGCGGGTCCGGGCGGTCGTCGGCCGCCGCGAGGTGCCCGAGGACGGTCGGGCGGTCCAGGAGGAGCCAGAGGGGACGCTTCGTGTCGTCCGGCGCGGGGTGGCCCGCCTGACGAGCACGGTTCGCGGCGATGAGGCGGCGCTCCGTCTCGTGCGCCGCCCACTCCAGGCTGGCCAGTGCCCCCGCCAGGCCGCACTCGACGGCCAGGACTCCGTCGCGGTCCGCGAGGCATGCGTACTCGCCGGTGCCGCCGCCCTCGATGATCAGGACGTCACCGTGCTGAAGCGCCTGCAGAGCCATCGAGCGCAGGAGGGTGGTCGTGCCACTGCCGGGGCCGCCGATCGCAAGCAGATGCGGCTCGGTGGAACGCACGCCGGTGCGCCAGACGACCGGCGGGACGTCGCGTTGTTCCTCACCGAAGGCGACGGGGAGCGTGCGCTGGACGCCGGTCGGGTCGGTGAAGCCGAGGACCATCTCGCCCGGTGCGGTGACGAAGCGCTGGGCGGAGATGTCGGTGGGCAGGGGCGGCAGCACCGTGACCGTGAGCTGGTTGCCCTCCTCGTCCCACGCGAAGCGGTACTCGCGGCCACGGCCCGACTTCGCGTGCAGCACCTGCTCGATGCGTGTGCGGGAGGCCGTCTCGCCGTCCGTGAAGTAGGCGGGGTAGCGGATCGTCAGGTGCGCGAGGCGGCCTGTGTCGTCGAACGCGTAGGAGCTGAAGGCCTTCGTCCACTCCCCGCCGTGTGCGAAGAGCGGAGCGGGGTCCTCAGGGACCGAGAAGTAAGGGACGAGCGCTTCGTAGAGCGACTGCAGACGCTTGGTCTGCGCGTCGTCCGGGCCCTTCGGCAGCGCACCGGTGCGGTCCCGGCCGTGCCACGCGGCCGCTGCCATCAGCGAGATGCCGGCGAGCAGCGGCCCGTAGGGCAGGAGGGCCACGACGAGGACGATCGAGGCCACCAGGAACAGCAGCGGCCCATGCCGGTCCTTGGGGGTGTCGGCCCACTTGCGCCGCCCGGCCGCCGCCAGCCGGCGCAGTCCACGGGTGATCGTGATCAGCGGGTGGAGGACGTCGGTGGCGCTGGTGGCGGCCGTCCGGGCCAGCTCCCGGCTGCGGACGATCCGCTCGCTGCCGTGGCTCAGAATGCGGGGGAGAGGGCGCCGGGCCACTGATGTCTCCTGAGGGTGCGTGTGGAGGGGTGGGGCGTCAGAACTTGATCCCGCCTAGGAGGCTGGCCAGGCTCTCGCCGCCGGCCTTGATGCTCGGCGCGAGGGCCGTGCTCGCCAGATAGAACCCGAAGAGCGCGCAGACCAGCATGTGCGAGGCCTTGAGGCCGTCCTTGCGGAAGAAGAGGAAGACGACGATGCCGAGCAGGACGACGCCTGAGATGGACAGGATCATGAGGTTCTCCTGGTAGGTGGGGACAGTCACCATGAGTGCTTCCAGGGTCACAGCATGTATCCATACGATAAAAGGTGCAACTGAGTGAATTTCCTGGCATTTCGCCCCGAAGGTTCTGGAGTTCTGGCCGACAGGGCCTTCACCTGGCGGTCTGCCGGGCTCGCGATGATCTTTGCCTAGGGAGGGCACAGTCATGTGCCCGCGGAGCCAGTACGCTGGCGATTCACTCGTACGGGCGCACCGCTCGCGGTCGTACGCACCCGCAGTCCGCACGTTCTCGCAGCGAGAGGTGGTCCGGCCGATGAGCGAAGCCCCCGACCCCGAGGTCGTGGAGCTGGCGACCAAGATCTTCGATCTGGCGCGCCGTGGCGAGACCGAAGCGCTCGTCGCGTACGTCGACGCCGGCGTTCCGGCCAACCTGACCAACGACCGTGGCGACTCGCTCGTGATGCTCGCCGCCTATCACGGCCACGCCGACGCGGTGCGCGCCCTTCTGGAGCGCGGCGCCGAGGCCGACCGTGTCAACGACCGGGGCCAGACCCCGCTCGCCGGAGCGGTCTTCAAGGGGGAGGACGCGGTGGTCCGGGTCCTCCTGGACGCCGGCGCCGACCCTGAAGCGGGCACGCCGTCCGCCGTGGACACGGCTCGGATGTTCGGGAAGTCCGAGTTGCTCGAACTCTTCGGAGCGAACTGAAGCACCCGCCCTGACCAGGCGAGACAGTGATTTTGGGGGAGGCGGTACGGGGACGCCGGAAATGCGGTCGCGGCAGCGAGAACAGCTGAGTCATCATGACGTCGTGATTCACGGACGCGATGGCTGGGCAGATGTTGCCGCACCGCGCGGGCCGTGACGGCCCAGACGGGCCAACGACGAGAGGCAGAGGAAGATGGGCTACAGCAAGCAAGAGACGACGGGCGCCCCGACGTGTTGTCACACGGCCAGGTAACGCACGATCCCCGGTCGCGTCGACGCTTGATGTGAGGCTGCTTCCCATGTTCGATCCGGTCATAGCGCCCAGCGGTACGCTGCTCGGCCTGCTCCAGCGGGGCCGCGGCGACGGCACGCTGCACGCGCTCACCGCACCGCGGGCCGAGGCGCTCGCGGCGCTGAACCAGTGTGTGCTGAGCGACCCCCGCCACGACTGGCAGGTGGAGAACCGCTCCCTGTACTACGCCCGTCTCTACGTCGATCTGAACGGTGAGCTCGACGAGATCGAGCGTCACCTCTTCGACGCCGACGACGTCCTCGACACGGACGAGTCACGCACGGGACTCGCGCTCGCCGTCCTCGGGCACCTCGCCTCGTACGACAGGCGGGACGCGCTGGAGTTGCTGCGGCGGTACGCCGCCTGCGGCGCCAACTGGGCCTGGGCCCTGGACGAACTGGCGCTGCGCGACGACGACGAGGGCCTCAGCGCCCTCGCGGCGCCGGTCCTCGCCCGGTTCCCCGCCGATCCCGAGGGCGATGCCGAACTCGCAGCCGTTGTACGCGACGCCTTCGAACCGCGCCCTTGGCGGCTGTGGGCCGAGGATCCGCGCGCATCCGTCGGGCCGCGCGTGCGCGCCGCTCAGGAGACCGGCTCCTTCGACCGCTGGCAGCGGCAGATGCGACCGACCGGCCCCCGTCCGGGGTGGAGCGTGCGGGCCGTCTTCGAGTGGGCCCAGCAGGGCATCGAGCGCGGCGCGGCACTCCATGTCCCGGCCGCACGCTGCCTGACGGCCGTAGCGGGGCCCGACGACCGCGCCGAGATCGTCGAGGCCGCCCGCCACGGCGACGACGGCGCGCGCTGTACGGCCCTTCGCTATCTCGCCGACAGCCAAGATCCCGACGTACTCGACCTGATCGAGGCCGCCCAGGCCTCCGGCTCGCGACTCGTCGTGGATGCCGCCGTGGACGCCTTCGAGCGGATGCGCAGCGTCGCCGCCGTGCTGCGGGCGCGCACGTGGGTGCACCGGCCCGATGCGCTCGGAGAGGCCGCGGGGCGGGTGCTCGCCTGCCGGGGCGGCGCACAGGACAGCGAACTGGTGCTGGGCGCCCTGCGTGAGGCCGTACGCGGGGACGGGCCCGACGCGCCGACCCTGTGGACCCTCGTCGACGGCACCGGACGGCTCGGCATCGCCTGCGCCGCCCCCGTGCTGCGGCACATCTACCGCGAGACGGCCTCGTCACATCTGCGCGGGCGCGCAGCCCGCGCGCTGGCCGCCACCGACCCGTCCTTCCCTGCCGGATTCGCCGTCGAATGCCTCTGGGACTGCGAGGAGACCACCAGAGAGATCGCGGCCAGGCATGCCGAGACCGGTGATGCCCGTGTGGTCGACCAGCTACGGCGGCTCGCCGCCGATCCGGCCGAGGAGGCCGAGGTACAGACGGCGGTGCGCAGCAGAATCGGCCCGGACACGTCCGCCGTGTGACACCGTCCGAGCCCATCCCTGCGTCCGGGGCGGCATGCCGTGCCGCGACCCGGACGGGGCTGTCGTGTGAACACCGGGTGACTGGTAAACCAGGAGGACACACACAGGCGCTGACCTGGAGGGTTTACGAGGGCGGCGGCGCACAACGCTCATGGGACGTTCCTCGTACGGAAAGATCCACGTTGACCCGGCCACGTCCAGCACGACGACAACACGGGTATGCGTGTCGTCATCGTGACCGAGTCCTTTCCCCCCGATGTGAACGGCGTGGCCCACTGCGCTCTCCAGACCGCCCGACACCTCGTCGCGCGCGGTCACGCCCCCCTCGTCGTGGCTCCGGCCACCGCAGCCGCGAACGACGCCGACGCCTCCGCGCCGTGCCCCGTCGTCCGCGTCCCCTCCCTTCCGCTCCCCGGGTATCCCCAGGTCCGCGTCGCCCTCCCCAGCAGGCGCGTGGCCGCGGCCATCACCGCACACCGGGCCCAAATCGTCCATCTGGCCAGCCCCTTCGTGTTGGGCGTGCGCGGTATGGCCGCCGCTTCCCGGCTGGGCATACCGGCCGTGGCCGTCTACCAGACCGACCTCGCGGGCTACGCCCGCACCTACATCAGCGCGGGTGAGTCCACGGCGTGGCGGCGTATCCGCTCCGTCCACGCCGCCGCCGACGTCACACTCGCCCCGTCCAGCGCGGCCCTGCAGGACCTGGAGGCACACGGTGTGCCCCGGGTACGGCTGTGGCCGCGTGGCGTGGACGCCGTCCGCTTCCGCCCCGAGCACCGCGACGAGGCGCTGCGGCGTGAACTCGCTCCGAACGGCGAGGTGATCGTCGGCTACGTGGGACGGCTCGCCCCCGAGAAGCACATCGAACTGCTCGCCGGGGCCTGCCGCCTGAACGGTGTGAAGGTCGTCGTCGTGGGCGACGGCCCCAGCCGGTCCGGACTCGACGAGACGCTGCCCGGCGCGACCTTCCTGGGCCGACGCACCGGCGACGACCTCGCCCGGATCTTCGCCTCGCTGGACGTCTTCGTGCACACCGGCCCCTTCGAGACCTTCTGCCAGACCGTCCAGGAAGCCATGGCCAGCGGCGTCCCGGTCGTCGCGCCCGCCGTCGGCGGGCCGCTCGACCTGGTGGCCCACGAGCGCACCGGGTTCCTGGTGCCGCCGCGCGACGAGAACGCCGTACGCGACGCGGTGGCGGCGCTGACGGCGGACCCCGCACTGCGGGCCGCGTACGGGGCCGCCGGGCGGGCCATGGTCGAGGGCCGCACCTGGGAGGCCGTGGGCGACCAGCTCATCGGGCACTACGACCAGGTGCTCGCCGACCGGACGGTGGTCGCGGCATGAGCTCTTCGCTGAAGATCGTGCGGCTCGCGAACTTCGTGGCGCCCGCCTCGGGCGGCCTGCGGACGGCGCTGCGTGAGCTGGGCAAGGGATTCAAGGAGGTTGGGCACGAGCCTGTGCTGATCGTGCCCGGCGAACGCGCCACCGACCGTGAGACCGAGCAGGGACGGGTGATCACGCTGCCCGGGCCGCTGCTCCCCGGCACCGGCGGCTACCGGGTGCTCACCGACAAGAAGCGGGTGGCCCGGCTCCTGGAGGAGCTCGCCCCCGACCGTCTGGAGGTCTCCGACCGCACGACGCTGCGGTGGACCGGCGCATGGGCGCGCCGCCATCGGGTGCCGGCCGTGATGGTCTCCCACGAGACCGCCGACGGTGTACTGCGGACCTGGGGCCTGTCAGAGAACATGGCCCGGCGGGCTTCCGACGTACTCAACACCCGTACCGCGCACACCTATGCGCGCGTCGTGTGCACCACCGAGTTCGCGGAGCGCGAGTTCGTGCGCATCGGTGCGCGCAATGTCGTACGCGCTCCGCTGGGCGTCGACCTGGAGCACCGGTATCCCGCACTGCGGGACCCCGCACTGCGCGCCCGGCACGCGCGCGTGGACGAGACGCTGCTCGTCATGTGCTCCCGGTTGTCCGTCGAGAAGCGTCCCGGCACGGCGCTGGACGCCCTGGAGGCGCTGCTGCGCCGCGGACGGCGAGCGGTGCTCGTCGTCGCGGGCGAGGGCCCGCTGCGGACCCGTCTCGAACGGCGGGCGCGCGAGCGCCGGTTGCCGGTGACCTTCCTCGGACACGTCGCCGACCGCGCCCTGCTGGCCTCCCTCCAGGCCACCGCCGACGTGGCGCTGGCCCCGGGACCGGCCGAGACGTTCGGGCTGGCCGCTCTGGAGGCGATGGCCTGCGGCACCCCTGTCGTGGCCAGCTCCTCGTCCGCCCTCCCGGAGGTCGTCGGCTCCGCCGGAGCCACCGCCGCGGACAACGGCGAGGCCTTCGCGGACGCGGTGCGGATGATCCTGGAGCGCCCGGAGCGTGAGCGCCGGGAGGCGGCACGCGCGCGTGCGGAGCTTTTCGGATGGAAGAACGCGGTGGAGGCGTTTCTCGCGGCGCATGACGTGGAGCCGGTCGGGTCGGTCGGGTCGGTCGGGTCGGTCGGGTCGGTCGGGTCGGTCGGGTCGGTCGGGTCGGTCGGGTCGGCCGCCGTCGTGCCGACGGCGGCCGCGGCCTCGCGGGAGGGCCTGCGATGAGACCGCTGCGGTTCGTGGCGCTCGGCGATTCGCTCACGGAAGGCGTCGGTGATCCCGTCGGGGACGGGTGGCGTGGCTGGGCCGCGCTGCTCGCCGACGGCCTCGCACCGGCCGACGCGCCCGTGGAGTTCACCAACTTCGCGGTCAGCGGGGCGCAGACCCGCGATGTCCTCGAGCGTCAGACCCCGGCCGCGCTGGCCGTCCGGCCCGATGTCGCTTCGGTCGTCATCGGCGTCAACGACACCCTGCGCTGCACCTTCGACATCCATGCCCTGACCGCCCGCCTCGACAAGGTGTACGCGGCCTTCCGGGCCGAGAACGTGGTCCTGCTCACCGTGTGCCTGCCCGACCCCGGCTCGATGCTCGGGCTGCCCGGCGCGATGGCCAAACCCCTCGCCCGGCGGCAGCGGGCCGTCAACACAGTGGTGCACGCCTTGTCCGAGCGCCACGGGGCCCTCCACCTGCACGCGGCCGAGGGGGAGTGGCTCAAGGACCGTGCCATGTGGAGCGCGGACCGGCTGCACCCCGGCGAGCGTGGGCACCGGCAGCTCGCCCTGCGCTTCCATTCCGTGCTCGCGGAGGAGGGCATCGCGACCGGCGTCGCGCCCTCGCCCGACCCGGAGTTCCCCGTGCCCACCCGGTTGGCGAGTCTGCGGTGGCTGGCCACCGCGGGCACCGGATGGGTGGCCCGTCGCTGCACCGACCTGTTGCCCCAGCTCCTCACCCTCGCCGCGTCCGAAGTACGCCATCGGGCTCGCGGCACCAGCGCCCGCCTCGACCTCCGCACCTCGCACGCGGTATCGGCTGCCCTGGCGGCCCTGACGGTGACGGAACTGACGCAACAGCCGGACGCCGCGTGACGATGACGGTGTCGATTCCTCCGGTCAGGCCACGCGGTACTGCTCGTCGCGGGCGTCGGTGATGAACATCTGGCCCGGTGCATGGGTGATCGCGAACGGCGGGCGCGAGGCCATCACCGCGGCCTGCGGCGTCACCCCGCAGGCCCAGAACACCGGGATGTCGCCCGGCTCGGCATCCACCGCGTCGCCGAAGTCGGGGCGCGCGAGGTCCTCGATGCCGAGTCCGTCCGGCTCGCCGCAGTGCACCGGGCTGCCGTGCACCGCGGGCAGCAGACTGCTCTCGCGGATCGCCGCGGCCAGGTGCGCGGGCGGGACGGGGCGCATCGACACCACCATGGGGCCGTGCAGCCGCCCCGCGGGTCGGCACTGACGGCTGGTGACGAACATGGAGACGTTGCGGCCCTGCTCGATGTGGCGCAGCGGGACACCAGCCTCGCTCAGCGCCCACTCGAAGGTGAAGCTGCATCCGATGAGGAACGAGACGAGGTCCTCGCGCCAGTGCGCCACCACGTCCGTGGGCTCGTCGACCAACTCCCCGTGCTCCCACACCCGGTAGCGCGGCACATCGGTGCGCAGATCGGCGTCCGGGGCGAGGACGGTGGTCCAGGAGCCGGCGTCGGTGACGTCGAGGACCGGGCAGGGCTTCGGATTGCGCTGGCAGAACAGCAGCATGTCGTACGCCCAGTCGGCGGGCACCGAGATCAGGTTCGCCTGCGTGTGGCCCGCAGCGCGGCCCGCGGTGGGTCCCGACAGACCCGAACGGAAGTGTGCGCGTGCCTCGTTGGGGCTCCACGCACGCGCGTGGTCGTGGTCGTGGTCGTCGAGAAGGTTCAGCGGCCGGTCCTGAGTGCGGTTCACAGAAGCTCCTTTCCGCGCGTCTCGGGCAGTCCGAAGAGGGCCAGTGCCGCGAGACCGTAGCCGATCGCGCCGAAGACCAGGGCGCCGCCGACGCCCCAGCTGTCGGCCAGGAAGCCGACCAGTGTGGGGAAGACGGCGCCCACGGCCCGGCCGGTGTTGTACGTGAAGCCCTGTCCCGTGCCGCGCACCTCCGTCGGGTACAGCTCGCTGAGGAACGAACCGAAGCCGCTGAAGATCGCCGACATACAGAAGCCGAGCGGGAAACCGAGCACAAGGAGCAGGGTGTTGGCGCCGCTGGGGATGTTCGCGTAGACGAGGATGCAGATCGCCGAGAGGACCGCGAAGAGCCAGATGTTCCGCCTGCGGCCCAGCTTGTCGGTGAGATGGCCGCCGGTGAGATAGCCGATGAAGGCGCCGCTGATCAGGAACGTGAGGTAGCCGCCGGTGTTGACGACGGACAGTTCACGCTCCGTCTTGAGGTAGGTGGGCACCCAGGTGGCCAGCGTGTAGTAGCCGCCCTGGACACCGGTGGAGAGCAGGACCGCGAAGAGGGTCGTCCGCAGCAGCCCGGGTGCCTCGGCCGTGCCGGGCTTGAAGATCGCCGCCAACGAGCCCTTCTCGGCGCTCTCCTCGCGGCGTTCGGTCGCCTTCGGCGCGTCCTTCACCTGACGGCGCACCCAGACGACGAGCAGGGCGGGCAGCGCCCCGGTCCAGAACATCACGCGCCACGCGACGTCCTCGTCGAGGAACTGGAAGACCAGCGTGTAGACGATCACGGCGAGCCCCCAGCCGACGGCCCAGGAACTCTGGATCGCGCCGAGCGTACGGCCCCGGTGCTTCGGGCTCGCGTACTCGGCGACCAGGATCGCGCCGACCGCCCACTCGCCGCCGAAACCGAGCCCCTGAAGGGCCCGGAACACCAGCAGCGTCTCGTAGTTGGGTGCGAAGCCGCAGGCTACGGTGAAGACCGCGTAGGTGATCACTGTGATCATCAGGGCCTTGACGCGCCCGATCCGGTCCGCGAGAACGCCCGCGACGGCGCCGCCGACGGCGGAGACGACCAGCGTGACGGTCGTGAACAGCCCGGTCTGGCCGCTGTTCAGGCCGAAGTACGCCGACAGGGCCACCATGGTCAGCGGCAGCGTGAAGTAGTCGTACGAGTCGAGGGCATAGCCGCCGAACGCGCCCACGAAGGCGCGGCGGCCGCGCGGACCCAGGGCTCGCAGCCAGGCGAAAGCGCCCTCGTCGGTGGTCGGTTCACCCGGGCCGGTGTGGGTGCCGGGGGTCAGGGACTGCGGTGGAGGGGTCGTGCTCATGGCACCTCACTAAGACGGAGGGAGGGTGCTCGGAGACTGAGCCGTGCCGTGCGCAAGCGGTCGACGCCGGGGAAAGCCGTCGGCGCCTGACAAGCAAGGTAAGGGATCGTTGAACGATCCCTCAATACTCATGTTGTTTCGTTCTTGTATCTGCGATTGAATTCGGGCGTGGCCGAACTCAACGAATTGGCGGACGACCGCGCGCTGTTGGGACGCACCCAGCACTGCCGAGCAGGTCTCGGACATCCTCAGGAGCCGGATCGCCGAGGGGTTGTAGCTGCTTGCAGGGGAGTGTGCACGAGGTCGAGTTAGCTCGATCGTGTGATGGTCCGCTCGTTGGCTTGCAACACCGTGGGCCGACCGGGTTAGCGTGATCGTGCGATCTGGGACGCCGGGTACGGCGCCAGCGTGCGGGGCCCCCGCTCCACCAGAGAGATGGTCCGGGGCCTCCCCGTCGCCATTGGCCGTACCCACCTGGCCAGGTCGCGCAGGCAACTGGCCTCCCGGGATCGGACCACTCACAGGATGCGTGTCGCCGCCCCGGGGTTGAGTACGCCGGGGACCTGGGGGTCCCCCCGGACGAAGTCTGGGGGAGCGCTCAAGACCGTTCGGGGCGTGCGGCTGATCGGGCTCACTCCTGCTCAGTCTTCAGGAACGGTACTTCCCACCCGGTACGCGCATGTTCGAGGACAGCAGCGGTGGCGGCTCGGCGTCTCGCGCAACACGCTGCGCGAGACGTTCCGGCTGCTCACGCACGAACGGCTGTTGGTGCAGGAGCTCAACCGAGGCGTCTTCGTAGGGATCCCGAGGAGACGAACCCGCAGGTCCCCGGCTCGGCCTGCGGAGCGTTTCCGTCGTTGTCAGACCGAGGACCTAGTCTGTGCACCGTGACTTCGCCTGCATCGACGGACAGCGTTCCGCCCCAGCTCAGCGCGGGGCCGCGCCCCGCCCTGGGCCCGGCCGCCGACGAGGGACTGGCGCGGCGGCTGCGCGCGCTCGCCTGCACCGCGCCGCTGCACGACCTCGACGTACGCAAGGCGAACCTCGCGGGTGAGTACTCGGTGTACGGGATGGCGGAGGTCGCCCTGGCCGCCATCGACCTCGTCACGCTGAACATGGACTTCGACACGGGCGCCGACCACGACCAGATCGTGGCCAGGCTCATCCCGCGCATCGCCGCGCAGGCCCCGCGCCGGCCCGTCGCCGAGCACGAGCGCGTCGCCCGCTGGGTCCTGGAGAACCTGATCAACGTCGGCAGCGTCGACCGCGGCTTCCGGGCCGTGTACGGCACGTTCGCGCCCGACGGCTCCTATGTGCGCCGCGACTACGACTTCAAGCTGATCGAGGAGGTGCCCGGCCATGGAGGGAGCGTGTATCTCCGTACGACGGACGAGGCGGTCAACGTCCTCGTGGGCGCCCTCGACACGGACGTCACCAGCGCGCAGATCGCCGCCGAGGTCAAGCTGGAGGTGCTGATCAGCCGAGGCAGGCTCGCCGACGCGCAGCTGGCCGCCGAGCAGGCCCGCTACCGGACCGTGCAGTACTCCGAGACGCTCCGCAGGGCCCTGGACGCGACGCGGCGCAACGTACGGGCGGTGGACTGGCTGCAGGCCGTCCCCGACATGATCGCCGAGGCACTCGACCACGTGGCCGACCGCTATCGCCACGAGAACGCGATCCTCACCAACATCCGCAAGGCGCGCGACGAGTCCGAGGACCCCGAGCAAAAGCGCCGCGCCGCCGAGCTCGTCGACATCGTCAAGGACTGCATCCGCCGCCATACGCAGCTGCAGTCCCGACTCCTCGAAGCCGGCCCGCTGTTCCGCGCGGAGCAGGACCGGCAGGCCTTCGCGACGCCCATGACCACGTCGGGGATAGATCTGTACGGGCATCTTGTCGCGCCCGTACTGCCCCTGCCCGTGGAGCAGGCGCTGCGCGTGACGGACGCGTTCTTCGCGCGCGGGACGGGGCTGCGGACTCCCGTGTCCGTACGGGTCGGTGACCTCGTCGACATACTGCTGACGCCGCCCCTGGAACGCGAGCACCTCGGCGCCGAGATGCCCGAGCCGGATCTGATCGCCACGCCGGACGACAGCCGGTTCAGCGAGGAGCAGTTGGCTGCCGCCATGGAGTTGCTCGACCTGCCCGCCGACGCGCCGCGCCGGCTGTCCGGGCTGCTTGACGACGCCCGCCGTCAGGATCCCGAACTGCCGTATCTCGTGGCCCTGCTGGCCGTCCACGCGGCCAGCCCGCCGGTGGGTACGGCCCACCGGCAGGGCGAGGAGAAGCTGCTGTTCTCGGTGGATGACGGGGTCGAGCTGGACGACTCGGAGTTCGGTGGGGCGGACCTCATAGTCGGCACGGCTACGCTCCGTTTGGAGCACCGGTGAACTGCGGGTCAGTTTTTGGGTGCGGGCCGTGTGTGGCTGATCGCGCCCACGCGGCGGAGCCGCATGATGTCACGCCCCGCGCCCCTGAAGGGGCGCTTGCCCTCACCCTCGTTTTTCAGAGCAAGGAGCCCACACCGTGACCGAGCACGTCGAGTGGAGTGAGACGGAGGATGCCGCTGCGCCGGTGAGTCGCGCCGTCACGCCTGCTGACGCCGCCGACTCGGCGCGGCTCGTCGCCTTCGGGCTGCAGCCGAAGCTGCAGCCCGCGCGGGACCAGGAATATGCCGAGCTGCTGCGGCGGTATCGCGAGGACCCGGCGTTCGCGCGGCTCGCCGACGCCGTGGCCGCCGGGCTCGGGCTGGTCGTGCTGGAGGTGTCCCCGCGCGCGGGGATGGCGGTGACCGCCGCCGAGGACTCGGTGTTCGCCGTGCGCATGGGTGACTACGCGCGGCGGGCGTCCGCGGACTCGGGGGACCGGTTCCTGCACGGGCTCGCGCATCTCGCGGTGGCCGCGTTGGCGTTCCCGCGGCCGGAGGACCTCGCCGACGACGGATACATCGGGCGGGTGTCGGTCCACGGAGTCGACGCGTTCGTACGGCAGGCCTGCCGCCGCCTGGAGGAGCGGGCCGAGGAGCAGGGGGCGAACACCGACCCGGCCACCGACGCGCCCGGCCTCGAGGCCGCCTGGCGGATCTGGGTCAGGCGCAGCGCCACCGGAGCCACCAAGGACGCGCGCCGGCTCGCGGGTTCGACCACCGGCATCGTCGGCAAGGCCGTGGCGTTCCTCACGGACTCCGGGTTCCTGCAGCGCACCGGGGACGACGC
This sequence comes from Streptomyces montanus, assembly GCF_005786655.1. Lineage (NCBI taxonomy): Bacteria > Bacillati > Actinomycetota > Actinomycetes > Kitasatosporales > Streptomycetaceae > Streptomyces > Streptomyces montanus. Next base: position 1,628 of record NZ_VBZC01000090.1, on the reverse strand, counting down.
CGGGGGGACGTACCGCACGACCGCCCGCTACCAGCTCCAGGTGCGCGACATGGCGGGCAGCGCCGCGATGGCCGAGCTGCTGGAGCTGGGCATCGTTCCGGTCACCGACGGAACCGCGAGCCTGCTGCCCGCCGAGGACACGGACGACCTGGATCTGGTGGCCGACGCCGGACTGCCGTTCCACTCCTGACCCGACTGCCGTCGACCGCCCTCGGTCGACGCCGGGCGAAACCCGACCGAACCCGACTTCCCCTTCCGATGACGAGAGTCCGCCGCCATGTACGAGCTGTCCCGGGTCCGCCTCTACTCCATCGGGCCTGCCGGTGCGCGCTACGCCGACACCGTGCTGGACCTGCGGGGCGTCGGCGACCCCGTGCCCGCCCCCGCGCCCACCCAGGCGGAGTTCTTCGAGGAGGAGCCGGTCGGCCCGCCGCGTCGTCCCGCTCCCGCGGGCGTGCTCTTCCTGGAGAACGGCGGCGGCAAGTCCGTACTCCTCAAGCTGATCTTCTCGGTGATGCTGCCGGGACACCGGAACACGCTGGGCGGCGCCAGTTCCGGCGTGCTGCGGAAGTTCCTGCTCGCCGACGACTGCGGGCATGTGGCGCTGGAGTGGCAGCACACCCTGACCGGTGAGTGCGTCGTCGTCGGCAAGGTGAGCGAGTGGCGCGGACGCCAAGTGTCCAACGACCCGCGGAAGTTCGCGGAAGCCTGGTACTCCTTCCGGCCCGGGCCCGGGCTGAGCCTGGACAACCTGCCGGTCGCCGAGGCCACCGCCGTACGGCCCTCCGTCGAGGGCGTGTCCGGTGCGCAGGGGCGGCGCCGCACGATGAAGGGCTTCCGGGACGCGATCACCGAGGCGGGCAAGGCGTATCCGCACCTCGAGGTGCACTGGGAGGAGATCCACGACCGCTGGAACGAGCACCTCGGCGACCTCGGCCTCGACCCCGAACTCTTCCGCTACCAGCGGGAGATGAACGCCGACGAGGGTGAGGCGGCAGGACTTTTCGCGGTCAAGAAGGATTCCGACTTCACCGACCTGCTGCTGCGCGCGGTCACCGACACCCGGGACACCGACGGGCTCGCCGACCTGGTCGGCGGTTTCGGCAACAAGCTGGGGCGGCGGGCCGAGCTGATCGCCGAGCGGGACTTCACGGCCGGGTCCGTGGATCTGCTCGGACGGATCGTGGACGCGGCCGGGACGC
>NZ_VBZC01000090.1:0-416 GCF_005786655.1 Streptomyces montanus | reverse complement strand
GGCCGGGACGCGTTCCCGCGCGCGGGACATCCACCCCGCCGCCGAGCGGCGTACGCGCACGCTGGCCCGGCGGCTCTCCGCACGCGCCGTGGGCGAGCGGGCGCGCGCCGCCGACCTCGCCCAGCAGGTCACCGGCGCCGCGCACACAGTCACCGAGGCCGGCAGTGCCCGTTCCAGGAGTGCGCTGATCGCGGCCGAACTCGCCTACCGGCACGCCTCGTTGGCGCTCGCCGGCGCCGAGAAGGCAGCGGCGGCGCAGAAGCGCGAGCTCGCCGAGGCGCGCACGCTGCACTCCGCGTGGCAGGCCGCCGAGGCCGTGCTGCGCCACCGTGCCGCCGCCGACCGTTCCGCGCGGGTGGCCGTCGCGATTCGCGAGGCCGAGCGGGACGCCGCGCCCGCACTCGCCGCGCGCGCCA